>JBFYQB010000071.1:0-11107 GCA_041302955.1 Flavobacteriales bacterium | reverse complement strand
GATGAGCAACAAATGACGCTGTCGCCAGGTTTTTGGGACGACCCTGAAAAAGCAGAGGCTCTGGTCAAAAAAATCAACGCCAAAAAGATCTGGACCAATGCTTTTGAAGCTGCCACGGCAGCACTTGAAGACCTGACTGTGCTCTACGAATTCAGCAAGGAAGGTGAGGCAACAGTTGACGAGGTGGAGGCACAGTACAGTGTCTTCATTGATAAACTGGAAGACCTTGAATTCCGCAATATGCTAGGCTCAGAGGGCGATGAGCTGAGCGCTGTGCTAGAGATAAACTCTGGCGCTGGCGGCACTGAGAGTTGCGATTGGGCCAGCATGTTGATGCGTATGTACATCATGTGGGGCGAAAAGAACGGCTTCAAAGTGAAAGAAGTCGACATTCAGGAAGGTGACGTGGCCGGCATCAAGAGCGTGACATTGGAATTTGAAGGTGAATTCGCTTACGGCAACCTAAAAGGTGAGAACGGAGTGCATCGCTTGGTGCGCATCTCCCCATTCGACAGCAACGCGCGGAGACACACATCCTTCGCGTCCGTCTTTGTGTACCCCGTTGTGGATGAACGCATCAACATTGAGATAAACACATCAGACCTCACGTGGGACACCTTCCGCTCGGGCGGTGCAGGCGGCCAGAACGTGAACAAAGTAGAGACCGGTGTACGTGTCACCCACAAACCATCAGGCATCATCATTAGAAATACAGAGAGCCGTTCACAAGGACAGAACCGCGAGAATGCGCTTAAACTTCTCAAGTCACAGCTTTATGAGATTGAGTTACGCAAACGCCTTGACAAGCGGGCCGAGATAGAGGGCGGCAAGATGAAGATTGAATTTGGTGCTCAGGTGCGCAACTATGTGTTCCATCCATACAAGTTGGTGAAAGATCTACGCTCCAACCATGAGACCAGCAATGTTCAAGCTGTGATGGACGGTGAGATCAATCCATTCATCAAGGCATTCCTGCTACAGTTCGGAGGCAAAAAAGAGAAAGAGAACGCCTAAGGTGAGCTGTGCAAATGAGGATATACCATAACCCGCGCTGCTCCAAAAGCCGCGAAACATTAAAATTGATCCAAGATGCCGGTATCGATCCCGAAATCGTGGATTACCTGAATGATGTGCCATCAGCAAAGGAACTAACCGGACTTATCAAGCTGCTGAGAATAGCGCCAGAAGAGCTGGTCAGAAAGGGAGAAGAAGAGTACAAGAGCCTTTTCAAAGGCAAGGACATGACCGATGAACAATGGATAGAGGCCATGGTCAACCATCCTAAACTGATAGAGCGGCCAATAGTTGTGAGCAACAAAAAGGCCGTCATTGGACGGCCTACTGAGAAAGTTCGGGAATTATTCTAAACGGAACAATAATGGAGCTACTCACGCTCCAACATATTCCATCACTCCCTGGGAGCAATGATGGCGGCAAGTTTGGCACCTGCCTCGGGGCTGTATTTCTCCATGAACAATAAAGTGGCCATGAGCGGAATCCATAAGCTGAGGAATATCAAAAGCCAGAACCCAAGAAGGATGTATGCTAAAATCACCGTGATTCCCAATGCTGCCATGTTTGTCTTGTTTGAGGCTGCGAATTTAGGTACTGCGATGAATTGGCCAAAGAAAATTGATTGTGCCCGTTTCATTTGACAAACACGTTCTCAACAGGCTATCAAACGCGTTTTGTCACTTACCGTAGAAGAAGCAGGAATACATTTGCAGCCGCAAAAAACGATCAGGGTTGTATTCACGCAAAAACACACGAGACAGATGAGCTACAGAATTGAAAAGGACACAATGGGCGAGGTCAAGGTTCCTGCCGATAAATATTGGGGAGCACAAACGGAAAGGTCGCGCAACAATTTCAAGATCGGCCCGGAAGGCAGCATGCCAAAAGAAATCATCCATGCGTTTGCTCATTTGAAAAAGGCTGCCGCACAGGCGAATTGCGATCTCGGCACATTGCCAGCTGATAAACGCGATCTTATTGTTAAGGTCTGTGATGAAATATTGACTGGGGCACTGAACGACCAGTTTCCACTAGTGATATGGCAAACGGGCTCCGGAACACAGAGCAACATGAATTGCAACGAAGTGATAGCCAATCGCGCTCATGTGATTCAGGGAGGGCATCTTTTGGACGAAAAGAAGGTATTGAATCCCAACGATGATGTGAACAAGAGTCAATCGTCCAACGACACCTATCCCACAGCCATGCACATTGCGGCCTATACAATGGCTGTAGAAGTGACCATCCCTGGCATCCAAAAACTCCGCAACACCCTTCACACAAAGGCTGAAGCTTTCAAAGATGTTGTCAAAACAGGACGCACACACTTTATGGATGCCACTCCACTCACGCTAGGTCAGGAGTTCGGTGGCTACGTGCAACAGTTGGATAATGGTGTCCGGGCTATCAATAATGCATTGGAAATGGTGCGCGAGCTGGCACTTGGGGGCACTGCTGTGGGCACGGGCCTGAACGCTCCGAAGGGATATGATGTGCTGGTGGCGAAAAAAATAGCAGAGTCTACCGGACATCCATTCATTACCGCACCAAACAAGTTTGAAGCATTGGCAGCACATGACGCCATGGTCGAGCTTTCGGGAGCGTTGAAGCGTGTGGCAGTATCGTTGATGAAAATCGCGAACGATATCCGCATGTTGAGTTCTGGCCCAAGAAGCGGCATAGGAGAAATCATCATACCAGACAACGAGCCAGGCTCTTCCATCATGCCCGGCAAAGTGAATCCGACCCAGCCAGAGGCAATAACTATGGTGGCCGCACAGGTTATTGGAAATGATGTTGCGGTGACCATTGGTGGCAGCAATGGGCATTTCGAGTTGAATGTGTTCAAACCTGTTATCGCAGCCAATGTGCTGCAGTCAGCGAGGCTCATCGGTGATGCTTGCGTCTCGTTCAACGATAATTGCGCTGTAGGCATTGAACCCAATCGCCCTGTTCTTCAACGTCATCTGGAGAACAGCTTGATGCTGGTTACAGCACTCAACCCACACATAGGCTACTACAAATCGGCAGAGATCGCCAAGAAGGCACACAAAGAAGGTACTACATTGAAGGAAGCCGCACTCACTTTAGGCTATGTTACTTCAGCAGAATTTGACGAATGGGTAGATCCTCGCAAAATGTGCTGAGCCGTATGATCTGCCCTCATGAAGATTAAAGTTACATGAAGCCCTGACGTCCCTATGGATGTCAGGGCTTCTGATTTACTTTCACTCCGTCATCTAAACTAAGCATGAGGACAATTGCCTTAATCTCATTCATTCTACTGCAACAAGCCACAACACTGATGGCCCAGAGCTCTTTTGTGGAGATTGGACAGGCTGCCGGCATCGACCACTTTCAGAGGTCGACATTAGATCTTGGAGGAGGAGTAGCCGTATTTGACCTGAACAACGATGGATGGGAGGACATCTATCTTACTGGTGGACAGAATCGCGATAAGCTATATCGCAATAACGGAGACGGGACTTTTGATGAGATTGGCGTAGAAGCAGGTATAGGCATCACAGCCGCCATGATCACCTATGGTGTTACGACTGGCGATATTGACAACGATGGTTTCAGAGACATTCTGGTCGTCACAGAAATGGACGAAGAGGCACTGCTATTCCGCAACAATGGAAATAGCACATTTAGCAGAGTTGTTGGAGCATTTGACGTAAGCACTTCGCAGCGCGGTATTTCGGCCACATTCGGTGATGTAAATAAGGATGGCTTCCTTGACATCTGCATAACCAACTATGTCCATGTGCCAGAGGTTGTTTACGGAGAGCAGTTTGAAGTGATCGGCTTTGCCCATCAGTGTTATCCCGACCTTCTTTTAATCAACAATGGTGATCTGACCTTTACAGAATCTAGCGCCCTTTATGGATTGAATCAAGCAGGCTGTGGACTTGCGACTACTTTCACCGATTTTGATGGTGATGGGAATATGGATCTGTTTGTGGTAAATGATTTTGGCGAATGGGTAAGCCCGAACCTTTTGTATAGGAATCTATACCCGAATCCAACCCTTGAGGATGTAAGTGCTCAGTTGGGCGTCAACGCAGAGATGTATGGCATGGGCATTGCCGTTGGTGACTATGACCGAGATGGTGACCTCGATTATTACAATACGAACATTGGACCGAATTATCTATTCCGTAATGATAGTAGCCATTTCACAGAGGTCGCGGAAATTTCAGGGGTTGATAATGATAGCCTGGACGGTCTGAATACAACCAGTTGGGGATGCTTCTTTTTTGATCATGACAATGATGGGTGGAATGACCTTTTTGTGGCAAATGGTCAAATATCAGCTGCAGACTTTATCGCCAATGTGGAACAAGACCCTGACAAACTTTTCAGGAATATGGGTGACGGCACCTTTGAAGATATTACAGATGCTTCCGACTTAGGCTCTATTCAACAAGGGCGCGGCACAGCTTATGGCGATTTCAACAATGACGGACTCTTGGATATAGTGGTAAACAATGTATCTCACTACCAGCAGGGGGCGACCGCTTTGCTTTATCTCAACGCGACAAACAATGCAAACAATTGGCTCAAGGTCAATGTCAATGGTGTACAAAGCAACCGCGATGGATATGGAAGCAAGGTGAAAATTTTTCACGATGAAGTTGTTCAGACCGCTGAGGTCAGTGGAGGCTCAAGTCATGCTAGCCAAAACAGTTCTGTCGTTCACTTTGGAATAGGGTCAGCAACCAATATTGACTCTCTATTAGTCATATTTCCATCTGGAGTAGTTAGAGCTATTTTGAACCCCTCTCCCAATCAAACAATTACTGTGTTTGAAGATGACGTCATCACTTCCAGCCCAACGCCCCCCTTTTACAATCCTAAAGTTAAACAGACAGGGATTCGGAGCTTTGAGCTTTCAGGCGCCTTAGCCGATAATCTGAAAATTCAATTATTTGACCCGATTGGCCGAATAGTGTTTTCCTCCTCCCTCACATTGTCTCGATTTGACCTGCCGGAAACGCTTACTGGTGTATTCATATTAAGTATTAAGTCAAAGGAATACTCTACTTCCATAAAAGTCCTTCTAACAAATTGAATAAGGATTTTTCATCCATTCTTTATTGAGCATCACTCAATTCTGCATCTCTTTCAACGCGGCTCGAATGACAATTGAAAATTTAACTAATATTAGCCCCGTTTTCAGTTTCCATGAAGAAATTGAGAATAAAATAGAAATTGTAATCGATAAGATTGCAGATTGCCTTTTGGAATTTTAATGAATCTCTACGCATAACCACGATTTAAGTGCCTTGCATTAAGACAATAAAGGCGTTTTCAAACTTCTGAACAGGATCCCCTAATCACCAATCATGAAACAATTCTCTACATCTATTTACTTATTGATAGCTGGTATAGCAGCCCTGTCAATGTTTTCATCCAGCTCGGCATATGCACAATGCGCTTGTTCAGGCAACACTTGGGGCTCTGTGGATGTGTCCGGATGGGCAGTTGGTCAGACCCAGACCGTGAGCTGTATTTATGGCGGCGAGCGAACCCCCATTCTTAACACAGTTTCAGGGGCTGTGTATCGATTTTCAACGTGTGGCACAAGTTGGGACACTCAGGTTTCTATATACTCCAATCCTGGTTGTGCCTATTTGGGCTATAATGATGACAACGGCCCAGGATGTACTGGTCTTCAGGCGTCTGTGAACATTACCTCTACAGGAGGTAATATGTGGGCGGTTGTAAACGAATATAATTGTGCCAGCAACACCACCTGCGGAACCTTATTAGTTCAACTAATTAGTATTCCCACTCCACCTGCTCCACTTGGATGTGGTGTGGCGTTAGAAGGCCCATCCCCAGCCCAGCCGACAGCTTGTCAGAATCAGATAGCGACTTTTGGAGCTGGTGCTTATCGCGACCTTAATTTATCTGCGAACACTTATTACAATTTCACTTGGACAGATAACGGTGCACCGAACATTGTTGGTTTTTGTGCAACTCCTCAAAATGGTAACGGCACTGCGTTCACTACTAATCAAATTGGTTGGTTCTCTGGAACAACAACCGTGCTCCGTGTAAGTGCAAACAGAACATCCAGCACATGGGCAACAGTATCAGCCCAAATGAACTATCGCCATACTGATCCTGTTCTTTCGGCAAACGTCCCTGCAACAGTGACATCATGTCCTGGAGTAGCAGTGTCAATTGCTGGAGGTGCGGCTGTTTACGGAGCTAGGTATTGGCAAGATGTAACGTTGAATGGGACTAGCACCGCAACATCTGGTTCTCCAAATAGCACTCCGGTTCTCAATACCCCGGGAACTTACACATACAACTACAATGCAAATAACAACGGTTGCTGGAGCACTGATCAGCAGACGATTGTAACTGTGGCTACACCTTCATCAATAATTAGTGCATCATCAAATCCTGCCACCGTTTGCACTGGTGCACCAATCACATTATCTGTAACGGGAGCATTGGGTTCTGACGGTTCAGTTTGGACTTGGTATGATGGTGGTTGCGCAAGTGGTTCGGCAATTGGAACAGGGGCTACACTTACATTAACTCCATCTGGAACGACCACCTATTATGTTAGGGCGGAAGGAGGGACATGTGGAAACACTACCTGCGCAAGTGTTACAGTAACGGTGAATGGCACTTCAACCGCGCCAACGGCCATTGTGGCGAGTAGCAACAATGTCTGTGCTGGAACTGCTGTGACACTTTCTGCCAATGGGGGTAGCCTTGGAAGTGGGTCCACTTATTTCTGGTATATTGGCAGTTGTGGCGGGCAATTGGTCGGGGCTGGTCCGTCCATAACTGTGAACCCACTTACCACCGCAAATTACTTTGTCAGAGCAGAAGGCCCATGTAACATTACGGCCTGCACCAATGCTGTAATTACCGTTACACCTGCGCCTTCAGCAGGATTTGGCGGAATTACCAGTCCTTCTGGCTGTGGTCTCGCTGATGGTCAGATACAGGCGGTGGCCAATGGTGGTACACCACCATATAACTTCACTTGGAGTGGAAACCTTACAGGTCAGAACATCACTGGTCTTGTTGCAGGACCATACATTCTTACTGTAACGGATGCAAGTGGATGCACGGATCAGTCATCAGTATCATTGAATGATCCTGGCGCCTCTGTGGTCACATTGACAAGCAGCGATATCGATAATACTATTTGCGCGGGAGAGACCGTCACATTTACTGCCTCAGGTGCTTTCCAGTATCAGTTCTATGTCAATGGAAGCCCCGTAAGTACACAGAACCCATTTGTAACCAATACGCTTACAAACGGTCAAACTGTTTCTGTAGTTGGTACTGACATTAACTTCTGTAGCTACACCAACCCAGGTGTAACAATGTCAGTAAGGGAAGTTCCAGTTCTAAACGCAACAGTTACTGACCCAAGTGTTTGCCAAGGTGCAGATGGCAGTATTCAGTTGACTGTAACCAATGGGCTGCCGCTTTATTCCTTTGCTTGGAGTAACAACGCAGTCACACAGGATATTACTGGTCTTGTGGCAGCACCATACTTCGTGACCGTAACGGATGCTAATGGTTGCTCTACAAATGGGACTTATGGTCTTAGCGATCCTGGGGCCGCGCCTGTAACCTTAGCAAGTAGCGAAGACCCAAGTAATGTGATATGCGCTGGTGAGAGTGTTACGTTTACCGCATCAGGTTCAAACACCTATCAGTATTACGTGAATGGACAATCGTCAAGCACTTCTAATCCATATACAACTACAACCCTGACGAATGGTCAATCAGTGGCTGTTACGGGAACTGATATTAATAACTGTACAGCTACGGGGAACATTGTTTTTGTGACCGTAAATCCAGGTCCAATTGTTTCTCTTATCTCAAACGCTGTTAACAACACTATCTGCGTAGGCCAGAGCATGTCATTCTTCGCTTCTGGTGCGTTGACCTACGAGTTCTTTGTCAACACTGTTTCTCAAGGTCCTGCGAGCAGCACTTCTTTGTTTGTCAGTTCAACTCTCAACAGTGGTGACGTTGTAACAGTGGTGGGAACAGATGCTAATGGTTGTGATGTGGAAAGTGCTGCGGTCACGGTTGTGGTCAATCCAAGCCCTGTCGTGACTATTGTCAATCAAGTAGACCCATCTGTGTGTGCAGCTTCGGATGGGGAATTAACAGCAGACGTAACTGCCGGCACTGGCACTGCTCCCTTCACATATCAGTGGGCAGCAGGTCCTGCAACTCCAACCTACCCTGGATTGAATGCCGGTTCTTATTATGTAGAGGTAACTGACGCAGCTGGTTGTACAGCCGCTACTAGTGGTTCGCTAAGCGATGTGGGTTCAAGCCCAGTGTTTTTAACGAGCGATGCAGCAAATGAAACCACATGTGAAGATTATGCAGTCACATTCACAGCAACAGGTGCAACCACCTACGTTTTCTATGTCAACGGAATTCAAGCAAGTACAATTAATCCGTTCGTGACAACAACGCTTCAGGATGGTGATATTGTCGCAGTAACCGGACTTGACCTCCAATTGTGTTCCGCTACTAGCGCTCCTTTGGTGTTCACTGTGAACCCAGGTGTTCAGATAGGAATAACTTCTTCACTGAATCCATCCGGTTGTCAGGCAACAGATGGTGCGGCCAATACTTTGACAATTGGTGGTGTTCCTCCTTACGACTACCTATGGACGGATTCACAAATTACACCTAATGCTAGCAACCTTCCAGCGGGTCAATGGGCGGTAACAGTTACAGACCAGAATGGTTGCAGCTCCACTGATGCTGTGTCCTTGAGTGATGTTGGTGCTACGGTAGCTACATTAGACGCTTCGCCAATTGGTCTTGCTATTTGCGGTGGAACTGAGATAACATTCACTGCTAATGGCTCATTGAACTATGAGTTCTTTATTAACGGTGTATCCGTTGGAACAACAAACCCATATATTACCTCTTCCCTTGCGGATGGAGAGACCATAGCTGTTGAAGCAACAGATGTTAATGGATGTGTTTATGTTACATCAGGCCTTACCTATCAGGTAAGCAATTCGCCTGCCGTTTCATTGGTGTCTGCTGGTGCGGGCTGTGCTAATGACAACTTCGTCCTCTTAAGTGGTGGACAGCCTCTTGGCGGCACATATGTAGTTGACTACTTTGGTTTCCCAATTGAAGGTGATGTATTCTTCCCTGAGCTTTCTGGCCCTGGCCTTATCAGCGTAGACTACGTCTATAACGACCCAGTGTCCGGATGCCCTGGCACAGCTTCTGGAACCTTTGAAGTTTATGCTCCACCAGTTGTTGATCTTGGTAACGACACGACTGCTTGTGTTTATACTCTAGATGCTGGAGCAGGATTCCAATCCTACTTGTGGTCACCATCCGGTGATGTTACGCAGACCACTGTTGCCAACGCTACTGCCAATTACGTTGCCCGGGTAGAAGATGTGAACGGATGTTATGGATATGACACCATACTTGTGGTAGTACTTCCCATCCCTAATCCAGTTATCAGCCCGAATGATACGGTTACATATTGTGCAGGTGGAAGCGTTACTGTGAATGCAGAAATAGGCTTCAGCAGTTATACATGGTCTGGAGGCGTTGCGACCAATCAACCAAACGTCCAAATAATCAATACCCCAGGAACAATAACTTTAACTGTGGCAAACTCTCAAGGATGCGAAGTGTCTGTTGATGTTTTGGCAATAGAGAATGAGCCAATGGCTGTCGCTCAAATAGAAGTCATCGGGGAGGAACCATTCTGTATCGGAGGAAGTGTGGTACTTGACGCTGGTCCGGGTTATGCTTCATACCTTTGGAATACAGGGTCAACCACATCGGCTATAACAGTTACTGCAACTGGCTCCTACTGGTTGACCACCTTGGATGGTAATGGATGTATTGACAGCTCAATGCAAGCAACTCCCGTTGACATCCTTGTTTATGACCCACAGCCACAAGTAGCTGTAGTTGCTGATTCGCTAATTGTTACAGATGCTGTTAACTATGTTGGGTTCCAATGGTTCTTGAATAACGCCCCAATTCCTGACGCTACAAGTGAGTTCTACGTAATAAATCCAACAGGTAGTGGCAATTACGAAGTGCAAGCAACAGATGCTAACGGTTGCGTGGGTAACTCTGAAACGTTTGAGCTGACTTGCTGTACAGGAATTTCGGAAACAGCATTTGATGGCCGCGTTGAAATATATCCAAACCCGAACAATGGTCACTTCATGGTAGATATCACAATGAATGGAACCCGTTCAATGTTTGTTGAACTGCATGACATGGTAGGTAAAATGGTATGGTCTGATGGTTCTATCGGGATTACCGACCAAGTGCGGAAACAATACGATGTGACCGAACTACCAAATGGTGTTTATTTCCTTCGTGTAACTGCCGACTCTCAGATGTCAGTTATGAAATTGATCAAGCAATAACAAACGAGGGTATTAGTAAAAAAGGTCCTTCCAGAATTCTGGAAGGACCTTTTTTTTATGGCCATTTGCAAGCGATTCAGATGGGATTCACCCCCTGAGATGATACGCTTTAGGTTGAACAAACGCTCTTATTCCCTGATGAGATAGTGTTGAACCCAAGCCCGACCAACCACGACCTGACCAAGGAATATTAGGACTTACACGGTCGCAGCAGTTCCAATAGACGGTGCCGGAATCCATATCGGCCATGATGCGTTCCGCCCGTTCACGGTCAGGGGTATAGACAGCAGAAGTGAGGCCATAAGGCGTATCGCGCATCAAGACGATGGCCTCGGCATCGTCTTTCACTTTCTGAATGCCGATGATCGGCCCGAAGCTCTCGTCCATCATCACCTTCATCGAATGGTCGACATCCACCAACACCGTGGGTTCAAAGTAGTAGCCAGCTCCTGATGCGGCCTTCCCACCTGCAAGCAAACGCGCGCCTTTGGCAACGGCATCTTTCACCTGCCCTTCCAAGATGGCCACCTGTGGCTTGCGTGTCAATGGGCCGATGGCAGTGCCTTCAACCGTAGGGTCGCCCATCGGCCAATTCTTCACTTCGTCCATGAATGCTGACAGATACGCGTCATAGATCTTCTCGTGAACATAGATGCGCTCAACGGCAC
>JBFYQB010000070.1:0-2977 GCA_041302955.1 Flavobacteriales bacterium | reverse complement strand
TGATGCAGGACCATTCTGTGCAAGTAGGTAGTCGGTATACACGGTAGGAACGCACATTGGCACCTTGAGTGGTTAACTGTGATAAACTGCCCAAGTACATTGGTTACCATATGGGTGCTTTTGGGACTGCCTGATGTGACCTGGGGACTGATCACTATAGCCCAAAACGCCTTAATTACCCGTCAGCACGTACACACTTGGATGTGTCTTATATAATTTTCGCCCTGTGATAATAGCGAAGACGATTCTATAGATTTCACTTACGATTCAAGGTATTCAACACAAGTTGAAATCCAAGGAGTATCATTGCATCTATGATCACACTTACCCGCAACGAGGTCCATCAACTTCTGGAAGAAAAATACGATGCTTATTGCCGCCCAGAATTCATTGCAGACGACCCTATTCAGATACCGCATCGATTTGAGGATGTTCGTAACCGTGAGATAAGCGGCCTAATAGCAGCCACAATTGCCTGGGGCCAACGCCCTACCATAATCCGCAATGCCACGCGGGCCATGGAATTGATGGGTAACGAACCTTATCGCTTTGTAATGGAACATGGCCATAAAGAACTTGACGACTTGGACCATTTCGTGCATCGTACGTTTCAGGCAGAAGACCTTAAGCACTTCGTACGGGCGTTGCGTGATATTTACATGGAACATGGGTCATTGGAGGAAGTGTTCATCCAAGGCTTAAGACCCGAGGACCAAACAATGCGCCATTCGCTGATGTATTTCAAGCAACGATTCTTTGCCATCCCACATCTTCAAAGGACATACAAACACGTGGCCGATCCCGAACGTGGATCATCGGCAAAGCGGCTTAATATGTTTCTGCGATGGATGGTACGCAACGACAACAGGGGTGTGGATTTCGGAATTTGGAAAGGTATCTCTCCTGCCCTATTGTCGTGTCCATTGGATGTGCATTCGGGCAGGGTGGCCCGTCAACTCGGCATTTTGCAACGTACACAAGATGATTGGCGGGCGGTGGAAGAACTGGACCGTGGGCTACGCAGTTTCGACCCACTCGACCCTGTCAAATACGATTTCGCCCTCTTCGGCATGGGCATAACTGCACTTGCTGATCGCAGGAATTAACCAACAGAACGTTTAAAGAGCCCGATGAAAGTCATCATCATAGCAGGCTTTGACACCTTTATCTTGCCAAACAGAAAGGCCATCTTGGGGTCTATACGGCCCATCTCCAAATCGGCATAATCCTTTGCCTTGGCCTTTACCACGCAATCGGCCACACCATGCAGCCCGTCAGTGACAGAACATGATCCATCGACCATCACTACCGTAAGGTCACATGCCCCATCGCCACTGAAAATAAAATGCACTCGGGCGGCATGGCCACCGGCTTTGGCCTTTTCTTTAAGCAAACGGTCTGGCAGTGTGTGTATGAGCTGATAAGCGGTCAAGATATTATGGTTAACCATCTACCGAACATCAGTAGCGTGGCAATGTTCGGAATTATCAATGAATACTGCTATGATCGACCAAATATTCTATTCGTTGTCGAAAAACAGGTCCGCCAATGATCGACATTAGGTTATGCCCTAGGGGTTGCATTATCTGGTTGAAGCACATAATTGATTCGTTAAATTTGCTCATTGTTTAACCTTTAATACTGAATATCATGGGTAAAGGAGACATCAAGTCACGAAAAGGTAAGATAGCAAATGGTTCGTATGGAAGCAGAAGGAAGAAAAAACGGGACACCACTTCAGCACCTGTTTTGATCAAGGCTAAACCAGCAAAACCATTGAAGTTGAAAGCCGAGGTGCCAGCCTCCAAAAAGACTTCGGCACGAAAATCTGCGGCCGACAAATGACCGAAGATGAATCAGCGGAAAGAAATCCCTGTCTTTAGCAATCCAAAGATGTTTTTTTGTTTCATGACTCAGTTGACAAGGAGAGATTACGTTTAATTGCAACAGGAATAGCCATACATATTTTGCACCCATGGACGTGGTCGACATAATGCGCATCCCCGATCAACGGCTTTATGTGAAAGCTGGAAGGATTCTGCTTTCCGAACCGCTGATGAACGACCCATATTTCCGAAGAGCTGTAATCTATCTGGCCGAGTTCAACGAGAATGGAGCTTTTGGGCTTATCATCAACAAGCCAATACCGATGTTTCTGAACGATGCTATTGCCAATGCACCTCGGTTTGACATGAAACTTGGACTTGGCGGCCCTGTGGAGAACCAGACGCTTCACTATCTGCATCGTATGGGGACAACAGTTCCCAATTCGATAGAAGTGGCAGACGGGGTATTTTGGGGTGGTGATTTCAATACGATCAAGTCCCTTATCGCATCGGGCGACATCGGATTGAACGACCTGCGCTTGTTTGTTGGCTATGCTGGCTGGAGTGCTGGTCAGCTTCAGGAAGAAATGGAACGGAAAAGTTGGATAGTTGCTCCAGGCAGTGGGGAACTGGTGTTCGACACCCCACGAGAAACTCTCTGGCATACCATCATGCAACGGTTGGGCGCCCCCTACTCTTTCATGACCAACCTTCCAGAAGATCCACGACTGAACTAAGTGCTAATAGGCCACTTGCAATCCTGCCACTTTGTTCACTTCGCTCAGCAATATGTCGGCACTACGGTGCCAATAACGTTTCTGTCCATATGCAAGCACCCATTGCATACCATTGATAGCATTGGTAAGAATGCACTCATCCGCCCAGAACATATCGCGCTCAGTTAAGTCTGCTGACATGACTTGAAATCCATTTGCACGCGCCACTTCTATCAGCTTCGCGCGCATTACTCCTGGAAGTCCGCCTTTGGAAAGACTGGGAGTGATGATCTCCTTTCCTTTCATCAGAAATAGGTTGGAGCCAGTCGCCTCTGTAATATATCCGGACATATTCATCAATAGAGCATCGTCCCAACGGTGTTTCTTGGCATGTATGGCCGCAAGCACGTATGGGAGAGCGTTCAGCGTCTTGTG
>JBFYQB010000069.1:0-3344 GCA_041302955.1 Flavobacteriales bacterium | reverse complement strand
GTGTATGATCTTCCATGGGGGCTAAGATAGCGTGGGCAATAAACAATTGGCAATTTACAATCAGCAATTACTGTTGATCCATAGGCAGGCGGGCAATCCTCGTCCATAGATCCGTAGGTATAATGACAGTGCCGCTTGCGGTGTATCACGTTACGTGGTCATGGCATTACTGTCCCGTTCTACCGCCTTTCTTCAATAGGGCATCCAAAACCTCCAGCTCGCTGATGCCGCCTTTGCTGGGGTCGAGAGCAGGTGAGCGATAGAATCGGCCTTGGTCGTCAATGATAAAGAATGCCGGAAGGCTCATGATGGCATAATCCTCCAGCATATCGTGATCACGGGCAATGCGCGCCACGGGGCGCGAGGGTGCGAACAATGGCTTGTAGGCCTTCACATCCTTCTCGCTATTCCCTACGCATACGGTTGCGTAGCGCATCATCGGAAAACGCTTCTGCATATCGCGCAGCACGGCAGATTCCTGCTGGCAATAAGCATTGGTGGCATCGGTGAACTCGAGCAGCACATAGCTTTTCCGCATATCCTTCAGCTGAAGAGGCTTTCCGTCCGTGTCGGTGAGTGCAAAGTCGGGCGCGGGGGTTTTCATGCGGGTACGGTCCTTACGTTCGGCAATGTTCCTGGCAGCACTGGCCAGAACGCTGTTGCTCGCAGTGCCGGCAAACCCTTTGAGTGTGGCAGACACACGGTCATCATCAAAACCTTTCTGCCCGTAGAGCTTCTCCATGCCTTGGATGAGCACCGCTCTGCGGACAAACGGATCCTGGAGGAACGGATCGTTCATCAACAGTCCTTCCATCTCAGCAAAGGCCGCACTCTTCTTCATGATGGCGATGCACTGATCGCGTTGCTCTATCAGCGCCATGCGTTCCACTTGCCCCTCGAAGAACTGATTGATGAATTGCACATACTCGGGATTGTATGGCTGCGGTTGGCGGCCGTTCAGATAGCGCTCGAAGAGCAACTTGCGCTTCAGTACGAAGGTCTGTTCCACATTGCCAAGGGCGTAGAACATGTACTGCTTCACAAAATCGTCAGATGCGGTAAACTCCAGATCGGCCCGTTTGCGGAATGCGGCCAACGAATCGGCCATGGCCTTGGGGTTCTTGCGCTTCTTGAGCAAGGGATACAGATTTTCGAGAAAGGCGTCCAAACGGGAATTGTAGCGGCTGATGTCGCGGTTGAGGCGGGCACCGCTGCCCTCATCAATAATGTCGAGTTGAAAGAAATAACGGTCGGAGAATGCCTCTGGGCCTTTGGGCCGTTTGAGCGGGGCGAACCGCACCACAGTGGTCTTGCCGCGTTGCAGAAACAGGTCGCCACACTCGCGGCCCACCTGCAAGAATCCATATTGCACCGGCTCCACATTGCCCGAAAGCGAGAAACTGCCATCTGCTGCCACCTTGGCCTTTGCCAGTACCACCTCCTTGCCCGAGATGGGGTCGTCCTGCACCATGAGACGTATCTCCTTGCCGATGAAATTGGGCGCAGAACCTTTGACGGTGGCGGGTTGCGCCTGCCCGTAAAAGGGAATTAAAAATGAAGAATGAAGAATTAAAAATAGGGGGAGAAATGCGATGGCATTCTTTGCCCATCCTGTAACCTGTAACCTGTGACCTGTCACCTGAACCATCCTTACAGCTTCAATCCCTCTGGAACGAACAGAGATGCATCGCCTCCGTTTATCAGGATGTCGCGGACAATAGTGGAATTGATGGCCGAATACTCCTGGATGGACAGCAGGAACACGGTGTCGAGACCCGGAAGCAGAATGTTGTTGATGTGGGCGATGCTACGCTCAAACTCAAAGTCGGCAGAGGTGCGCAGGCCACGCAGCAGGAAGTCTGCACCTACCTCGCGGCAGTAGTCCACCGTCATGCCGTTGTAGATGGCGGCCTCTACTTTGGGCTCGTTGCGGAACACGAAACGGATCATCTCCAGCCTCCTTTCGATGTCGTACATGTAGCGCTTGCTGCTGTTGGTGCCAATGGCAATGATCACCTTGTCGAACAGCGGCAGGGCGCGTTTCACAATGTCCTCATGCCCCTTGGTGATGGGGTCGAACGATCCGGGGAATACTGCGATACGGGACATGGTGGTGAGGTTCAGTGTTAAATGCTCATTACTGACGAAGCTGTACAAAGGTCGCAATATGCAGTTGTTGCATTAGTCTCGTGGCTTCTTGTTGGGATTCTGGCCTGTGTGGAACACGGCCAGGAGGATTATCGTCAGTTCATCTTCTACATGATACAGTAGCACATAGGGGAATCTCTGCATTGGTGCTTGTCTAATTCCCTTGTAATGCATTTGAAAGATCAATGGTTCAGCTTCAATGTAGGCGAGCATGGATTCCAATTCATCCAAAAACTCGTGCCCCAAGCCCTGCTTTTGTTCTTCATACCATGAGGCTGCATCAACAATGTCCCGATCGGCCTGAGCTCTATTGTAAATGGTATAGCTCATGCTTACAGACCGGCCCTGATACTCTTAATGGATTCTCTCCATGGTCGTCCCGGGTTATCGTCATTCAGTCTGTTCTCGATGCGAGCATCCAATTCCGACTTCTGTTCATCGGTCAGCTCTGTAGCTTCACTACTGTAGGCCATCACCATCGAAAGCACACTCCTCAGGAATCGCTCATCCTCCACTTTTCCAAGTAGCTGATTGATGTTCTGCCTCATTTCTTTGGTGCTCATGCTCTCTATGATTGGTCAATTCAAAATTACATCAGACAGGCATTGGTCATCTACAAGGAATTTCTCACGTATTGAACTCATCCACCTCATAGGTCTTCTCGATGAAGGAAAGACCGTTGAGCGCCAATTCCTCCAGCACCGGGCCATAGATGTTCGGAGAGATGGGCAACAGAACGCCACGCTCGGTGATGCGCCCTTCCAGGATCATGCGCGTAGCGATGGCAAGCGGCAGTCCTACCGTCTTGGCCATAGCGGTGTTCTCGGGATCATCGCCTATGACCACCATGCTCGATTCGGTGACGGTCTTCTGGCCATTGAGCAGATAGCCCACCTTGTGCCACATCACGATCATGTCCTTGTCCGATGGGCGCATGGTCCATTTCTTTTCGAGGATGGACTGTAGGATCTGCGCAGGCGTAGCGTCCTTGAGGCCAACGGGCTCATGGCTGAATATGCCGAGCCATTCGAGCTTATTCATAAGGTCATCGTCCTGATCGAGCTTCAGGTAATGCGCCAACTTCAACTCCACCGAATCGCGGACGCTGTAGGCGAGGAACGAGTTGATAAAATCGCGGTGGGTCATGTGCTCCGACCCTTCGAGGATGTAGCTGTCGTCTGTGGCGCCCAGTTCAA
>JBFYQB010000068.1:0-2829 GCA_041302955.1 Flavobacteriales bacterium | reverse complement strand
CCTTTTCCGTCGACGTTGTAGAGCCCAGTATTGTGAAAACCGAGCTCTGGAAACGGCATACGGCTATGCTGGATGTTATCGGTAAAGTTAAACCCTCCGTGGCAGTGATAACACTCCATCTTCTCGCCAAAGAATAGCGCCTCTCCACGTTTTGCAGCAGGACTAATGGCCGACAGCTCACCACCGTATCGATACCGGTCATAAGGGCTGCTCACTGAGATAAGTGTGCGCTGAAAGCTTGCAAGCGCCTTCGTGATCGTGGATAAAGAATAAAGCGTGTCATCCCCGGTCTTTGCCTCCGCTGGAAATGCATTTTTGAATAGCTTCCTGTAAGTGGGGTCCGCCTTGAGCCGCTCAAACAGAATTGCCTCTTTGCCAGCCATACCCATCTCAACGGGATGCTCACCGAAAAGCGGAATCAGGGCCTGAACCTCCAAAGAGGTCAGTAGAGGGTTGGCCCAAGTTAAAACTGGCAAATACGCGACATTGGCCAATGACATGGCACTGCGCTTTGCCTCCTGCCCGGTGATTCCCTTAGAGAATTTTTTTCCATCAGTAAAGGCCTTGTCCTGCTGGTGGCAGGTTCCACAAGACATGGTGTTATCCGCCGAAAGCCGTTTGTCATAAAACAAATGCCGACCAAGCTCCACTTTTTCTCTGGTCATTGGATTGTCTTGGGGAACGACTGGAAGCGGCACCCAGTCCGGCAACCTCCAGTCGAAGGTCTGGTTCGACACGGCATAGACTACTCCCGCACTGGAGGCGATCACCAGTGCGGCGGCAACCGCAGTCAACCAACGTCGCATGACCCTACTGTTTGGATATCAACCGCTGCGAGCTAGCGGCGGGCACACCGTCGTATGCCAGCCCCAAAGCGCTCATCACTGCTGGACAATCGGCATCCTTCGGAAAGCTCATACAACCCGGCGAAGTACCTGCAGTATTGATGTCCACATTGGAATTGGCAAGCACCCGACCCATGTCAATCACAACCACATTGCTTGCGGCGTTGAAGTCAGAGAGGCGGATGTCCATGCGGTTGGAGTTCTGACATCCAGAAGGAGCCTGTGTTTTCGACGCTGATGCACATACCGTACTCCCGAGATGTACCGAGAATCCGGATGCATTCCCACCACCATGTGCCGCTGGCGGTACAGTAACAGCAGGCTGCCCTGAGGTTGCAGTGTCAAACTTGATGAACTTATAACCACCCTGCCAGTTCCAAAACATGGCGGTTGAGCTCAAGGGCGCGGGCGAGACGGTTGGGTCTCCATGATTGCGTGCAAATGGCACACCCACGGTAAATTTCAGACCGGAATAATTCCCCACCGGGACAGAGCCACGCACAGAGATATTGGTCGCGGGCGTTCCGTTTCTGCAAGGACCTTGGCCATTCTCAAAATCAAGCAAGGCGATGTTTTCGAGCTGCCATGTCTTATCCTGATTCAGTGCGACAGGCACCGCCTTGCCATCAGTGGATAACAGTTCTACCTGGCTTACATAAAGCCGGAAGTCACTTGGGGTAATTGTCGACTTTGTAGTGCCCACGCCCGAATACGACTTGCCACACTCAAACGCCTGCCCATTGATCTGGGCTACGAATCGGATCTCAACAGGCTGCGTACCAGACTGGTGAGAGGGTGTGACGGCACAAGCCGAGAGTGCAAATGGAATAACGAATGCAGATAGCCTTTTCATGATGAATCCTTAATGTTTGTGATGGTGATCAGATGAGGCCCCTTTGGGTCTTTGAACCCAAACCGTGACTTCCCTTTCACCGGAGTTTTCAAACCTGAGCCAGACGGGGAAGCGATCTCCCTCTTTTAGTGGTACCTTGAGATTAATCAGCATCAGGTGATAAGCGTTTGGTTGCCCATGCCGAAACGACGGTCCGGCCCCTAAAGGCAACACAATCGCATCTACCTCTCGCATGCGCATCACTGTGCCGTCCATCTGCATATGGTGAAGTTCAACCCACTCCGACACGGTCGATCGTGCAGATAGCAGTCGGTCAGCTTGCTTACCGCCGTTTTCGATCGCACGGAAATAAACCGCACCATTTTTTACCCCTCCCGGTGTTGGCGTGGCATAGGGATGATCGATTTTGATCTCACCAGCCTTAAAGGAATGGGCATACACAAGTGTTATCGGCAAGAAAGCCGTGCAAAGGCCAATGAACAGCGCAAAGCGCACCGAAAAATGCATCAACATATATTTCCCCTCTGATATAGCCGCTATCGCACTAATGCAATAGCAAGAATTAACGCGTTGGCTATATAGAGAGTGGCGGTGCCCGAGCGGGCTGGAGTGCCCAGGCAAAAAGAGGCTTCGGAGCCTGATATAAAAGTGGGGGAAAGAGCTCTACAGACTTAACGGTGGCGCAAGACTGAACGACAGATGAGAGAAACTTTGTGGCCTGCAGATTGCAGTATGGACAATCGCCGCCGTGGTCATGCGCAGATGAAGGGGCTTGATCATGACCGGCCAAAGCAACCTGCCCGAGCTCTGATGCAGTCAGCCACTTGGTGCCTTCGGTTGTACAGACCTCGACCAGGCTCGAGTCGATTCGCTCAGCAGCGATAACCTTGCTTACCGTGGGCGCAAGCGTAAGCATCACCATCGCTAACAGAGCGGTGAAGGACGTGCGGCGGAGTTGCGCTAGGTTGAACATAGTGATCGGAGTTTACTGCACACTCACGTATCCTGAAATGAGTTCGTATCCCCGCCGCTTGAAGCCCGCATAAACCGTGGTTTAGGCCAAACCTATTGACCTGTGCAAGGCTAGGTACACTTCTCGAAAACGTAGAAAAAAGGGGTACCGATGACAAA
>JBFYQB010000067.1:0-4105 GCA_041302955.1 Flavobacteriales bacterium | reverse complement strand
ACACCTCATACTCGTAGGCGTCCAACCGTTCGGGCGTGTTCAGTGGTTTGTTGGCGATCACCTTGCGAAGAATGCGGAAGGCCGGATTCTCGCCAGGCAGCACGGTCACCATGCCAAGCTCAAACGCCTCCGGTTGCAGCAGGATGTCTATCTCCTCGGTCACCCCGTTGGTCACCGCTAGCACCTCTGTCCTGTAGCCGATGCTCGACACCCGCAGCGAGTCGTATCTGCGGTTGGTCTCGATAAGGAAATTGCCGAGGCTGTCGCTGATGGTGCCCACTGCCCCTTGGCCCAGCACCACGTTGGCAAAGGGCAGGCGCTCGCCCGTCACCGCATCGGCCACCGAGCCGAATATGCGGGTGCGCTGCGCCATGGCATGGGGCGCAGCCAAGAGCAGCACCACGGCCAAAAACACACCTATTGATCGTTGAAGGAACACAGAGAAACAGGTCGGAATCAATTCCGCATATTTGAGCCTAAAGTAACGCGGCAGTTAATGAACGCAAAGGACGCAAAGCCTTTTTAAGCTGATCACCTCATTACTTCGTTCCACCCTTACTTCATCACCTGAATGAAGATCGACATCGGTCGCAAGCAGTATTCCGATTTCGGGGCCACCACCGCGCTGGGTGCCGACCTGCGTACATGGCTCCGCATCATCTTCACCTTCCGCAAGGAGGTGGACTGGCAGTTCTGGCCCAAGACCATCATCATCGGGCTCTTCATCCTGATGAACTCTCCTGTCATCTGGTACGAGAAGCTCCGCTACGGCAGGCGCATCCGCAACACGGTGGTCAAGGCTCCCGTGTTCATCATCGGCCATCAGCGCAGCGGCACCACCTATCTGCACTATCTGCTGAGCAAGGACCCACAGTTCGCCTTCTGCTCCGTGAAGGAGAGTTTCATGCCTTGGACGTTTTTCACCCTCGAGAGCTTCCTGATGCGCATTTACCGCAGGGTGCTGCCCGAAAAACGCCCAATGGACGACCTCAAGCTGGGCACCGAACTGCCCACCGAGACCGAGTATCCACTGGGCAACATGGGGCTTGCATCGATGGTGCCGGGCTATTATTTCCCAAGGAAGATGTATGCCATCTTCAGGCGATATGTGCTCTTCGACCGCGAGGCCGACAAGCGCGAATGGCAGCGCACCATGAAGTATTACATGCAGAAACTGACCCTGAAGCATGGCGATAGACCCTTGGTGATGAAAAGCCCCGAGAACGTGGGCCGCATAAAAGCCATCTTGGAGGTGTTTCCCGATGCGCGGTTCATCCATATCTACAGGAATCCCTATACCGTCTATTTCTCCACCGAAAGGCTCTATGAGATCACGCTACCGATGGTGGCCCTCCAACACTGCGATGCGAAGCACGTGCAGGATTTCATCCTCCATTCCTACCCTGATATGTTCGCGCGGTTCTTTGCCGACAAGGCCTCCATGCCCGCAGGCAGCCTTGCCGAGATGAGCTACGAGGCATTCATTGGCAACGAGTTGGAAGTGTTGCGCCAAGTGTATAAGACACTGGGCCTACAGGGCTTCGAGCAGGCCCTGCCCCATATTGCGCAAGAGATAAAGGGCTATGAAGGCTATCGCACCAACCGCTACGACTATCCTGAGCAGCGCAAGCAGGAGGTGTATGCCGCTTGGAAGGACGTGTTCCATCAGCTCGGCTACGCCAAATAGGGGCCATCCAAAGCGGTTGCTCAATCAAAACGGCCATTCGTAAACTCAAAGGCCACTTCCGTAAGATCGCGTAGAAATATTCTGCACAGATGCTACACCTTCGACCCCGCGAATCAGTTTGGGGTGAACTGAACGTGAACAAGTGCGTATAGTTTGGGTGGACCCCGGCCAGAAGCTCAAGCGGACGGCCGGGGTCTTTATTTGCCCCATGGTACAGTTGTGCAATGGAACCAATGCCATCACAGACCATTCATTTGCGCCTTGCCCAGTTGAAGGCATAGCCCACCTTTAGGTCGAGATAATCGGCCACTTGGTTATGAGCCTTGAGCCCCGCACTCACATACAGCCATGGCGTTACATGAAAACTCAACTCGTGGCGGTGATACCATGGGGCTATCTCTGGGAAATCATCAAAAGCATAGATGCCGATGTATTGCCCGAACTGCACCTTGCCGAGCCAGAATTCGTGTCCCACATAGAATGACAGGCGATTGTGGTCGCGGGTGGGATCGTCAGACCTCAGTATGCGCATGCGCTTCGAGTTGTCCATTTCCCACGTGAATCCGCCTGCCACAGCAGATGACCTATGGAACCATCGAGCATATTGCAAATTGACATTGAGCACCCAGAACTGGGCGGGGCTCTTGGCATCGGCATTCTTGAGCGCATTGCCGATATCCAGTTCGGCCCGGTTCTTTTTTTCCGGTGGTGGTCTGCGCATCTTGCCGCGTGCGGCCAATTTCAAAGGGCGGAAGATGTAATCCATACCGAGGTTCACAGTGGGATAATTGAGCCCTTTGTTAGGATTGCTGATGCCTCCGTTGCTGATGTGGTTGTAGTTGCCTGCCAAGCGGACCACAAGATGATCGGTGATCCGGTAATTGAACCCTATGCCCAGCATCAAGGGGAAGGCCACATAACTGCTATAGGCCAGATTGTACGGGTTATGGGCCTCGTCATAGGGGCGGTCGAGCAGGGCAACACCCAAAAGACCTATCCTGAAAGAAAGGTTGAATCTGCGCGGAACGAAGAATACCGGTTCCACATACCCATACACGTAATAGGCCGAACCCAGCACAGGTCCATTATCGAAATTGAAATAGTTGGCCGAGATTCCCACTCGGGGGTAACAACTGCAAAAACTATAAGCCTTGTCAGTGACCAATTGCCAACTCATATCTCCCTCCAAGCCCCATGGATAGGACTGCTTGAACTCAAAGTCGGCAGAATGTTTTATCAAATACCCGTAATGCCCACGAAGGGCGAATGAGAACACGGATCTGCGCAGACTATCGGGCTGCACTTGCGCCATGGCTGCACTTGCCAACGCAATGAGAACCGCAGTGAATATGGCCGATCGGCAAACCATGCACGAACTTACAGATGTTTGGAGATATTGCGAAATAGTGACACCGTAGGATGGAAGAGCGCTTGTCGGTGGCCCATTTACGCTGGCAGCCAAACGGAAGTGCTAAAAGTGTGATCTGGGATAGCTGCTGCGTGATTGCCAACGACTGCCAATGGATCGGCAACGATCGGCCATTGATCAGCAGTCGCTGCCAATTGATCGGCAGTCATTACCAATTGATCAGCAGTCATTGCCAATTAATCGGCAGTCATTGCCAATGGATCAGCAGTCGTTGCCAATTGATCGGCAGTCATTGCCGATTGATCAGGAGTCACTGCCAATTGATCAGCAGTCGTTGCCAATTGATCAGGAGTCACTGCCAATTGATCGGCAATGACCGCTTTAGGGTTCCCAAGGCCGTTGCAGCTATACGAATATCCCGCCTTCCACCCGCGGGAAACCCGGTATGCGCGCACCTTCGGCATACATGTGCCCCACAGCCTCCTTGCCTTTGGGGCCAAGGTCGATGGAATAGGCATTGACATAGAGGGCAATGTGCTGCTGCATCACGGATGGGTCCATCTCTTGCGCATGTTGGCTCGTGTAGCCGAGTGATTCGGCAGGGTGCGCCATGGCATATTCCACACTTCTGCGCAGCACGCGGTCTATTTTCTTTCTTACCGCTGGCGCAATGCTGCGATGCACCGCTATGCCCCCCAACGGTATAGGATGACCAGTGGTCTGCTCCCAATGTTCGCCCAGGTCCATCAGCTTACGGAAACCTCGTTCAGCATAGGTGAATCGGTTCTCGTGGATGATGACACCCGCATCCACATCACCATGGGAAACGGCAGCTTCGATATCCGAAAAAAGCATCTCGGTCTTGTTGACCGCTTTTGGAAACGCGAAGGCCATGAGAAAATTGGCGGTCGTAAAGCGGCCTGGAATCGCGATGTGCAGCGAATCGGTCTGCTCGGGCAGAAACGCTCTCTTGGAAATAAGCAATGGCCCGCAATTGGTACCCAGCGCACTGCCACTGTTCAGCAACATATACCGTTCGAAGACGAAGG
>JBFYQB010000066.1:0-4000 GCA_041302955.1 Flavobacteriales bacterium | reverse complement strand
CCAGTAATTCGGCTACCAATTTCTTAGCAGCAATAAATATGGATGGTGCTTGGCTTACCACCAACACCCCAACTACATCAGGCGGTGCAGCCCCGCCTTTGGCTTCTGATCAAATGATTGTGGTGACCCCTGAAGTGGACAATGCCACACTTAAATGCTCTGTGTTGCCATTGACTGGTACTGCCTCAGAGATCCGTTCCATTGTCAACAATCTATCCAATTGGGATGTAAGCGATGCTACTGCCTATACCCTTCCACGACCAGAATGCGCCTCTCCGCCCACGATCACGGCCACTGGCACTCTTTCTGCCTTCACCACTTGCATCGGCACGGCATCCACGGCACAGAGTTTCACAGTTAGCGGAGTGGATCTGACGGCAAATCTCACCGTTACGGCACCGACAGGCTTTGAAGTGAGCACTTCCTCAGGAAGTGGCTATGCGGGCAGTCTCAACCTCTCCCCCAGCAGTGGGACAGTGAGCACCACTACCATCTATGTGCGCATTACAGCTGCAGCCTCAGGCAGCCCATCGGGCAATGTGGCCTGCACATCAACCGGGGCCACGACCAAGAACGTGGCCGCATCAGGAACTGTCAATACTATTCCTGCCACGCCTACCATCACCCCTGGTGGACCTACCACCTTTTGTACAGGTGGTTCGGTCAATCTATCATCCAGTTCAGTCTCCGGCAATCAGTGGCGATTGGATGGCAACCCGATAGGAGGTGCAACAAATCAGAGCTATTCTGCCTCAGCTGCTGGGACCTATACTGTGGTGGTTACCATCAGTGGGTGCGTTTCGCCCGCTTCCCTTGGAACATCAGTAACGGTGAACAGCATTCCTTCAACCCCTACTGTCACCCCAGGTGGTGCCACCACCTTCTGTAGCGGAGGCTCGGTGAATCTGACGTCCAGTTCGGCCTCGGGCAATCAGTGGAGATTGGACGGGAATCCTATCGGGGGGGCCACTGATCAGAGTTATTCGGCTACGGCCACTGGGTCCTATACGGTGGTTGTCACTGCCAGCGGTTGCTCTTCTTCGCCATCTTCAGGGACAGGCGTCACGGTCAATACCACACCTTCAACTCCTTCCATTACGCCTGCGGGGCCTACCTCTTTCTGTTCAGGCGGTTCGGTCATCCTGATCTCGAGTGCAGGCTCGGGCAATCAATGGTATCTGGGCGGAAACCCCATCGGTGGCGCCACAAACCAGTTTTATACCGCCAGCGCTGCGGGAGACTATACGGTGATCTCTACGGTGAGCGGGTGCGCCTCCAGTGCTTCTTCGGCAGTTACGGTTTCGGTGTCTAACATCTCCACAGCTTCCGGCAGCCAGATCAATGTGAGCTGCTTTGGAGGTGCTGATGGTTCGGCAACGGTGTCACCCAGTGGTGGGATAGGTGGCTACACCTATTCGTGGGCGCCTTCAGGTGGGACCGGGGCCACGGCATCAGGCCTAAGTGAGGGAATGTATACGGTGACCGTAACGGATGGAATCAATTGCACTGCCAACCGCGACTATACCATCACCGAGCCAGCAGGCCCGGTCTGGGTGGGCGGAACTAGCACTGACTGGAATGATGCGTCCAACTGGTGTGGGGGTGTTCCGGCCAGCGGGGCCGATGTGACCATCGAGGCAGGTGCGGGCAACTATCCGCAACTGGAACTCGATGCCACTGTTGGCGACCTTACAGTTGCTGTAGGTGCTGAGTTCTTTATCCTGCCTTCGCAGTCCCTTACGATACAAGGCGATCTGGAGAACAACGGTTTGTTCACCGTGATGGCCGATAACACAGGCATAGGTTCGCTCATCACCGAAGGCAGCATTAGCGGTAGTGGCACCTATCAGATGCAGCAATATCTGACAGGCACAGGCGATGCCACTCCCAACGGGGTGTTCTACTACGTGGGCAGCCCAGTTGTAGGGGCCACTGCCGCTACGTATGACCTTGCCAGCGGCAACAAACTTTGGAGCGCCAACGAACTCACACAGGACTATGACCTGATAACCAACGATGCCACGCCACTCATAGCAGGTCAGGGCTATGCGGTACGCTTGGGCAGCGATGATCTGCTTACTATGTCAGGCACATCCTTCAATACAGGTGTTGTGAACATCACAGGGCTTACCCGCACCGGCATCGACATCATCAACCCGTACAGAGGCTATAATCTGGTCAGCAATCCCTATCCATCATCTGTGAACTGGAGCACGGCCGACAAGACCAATCTGGAGCCTACCATCTGGTACCGCACCCATAATGGTAGCACCATGCTCTACGACACTTACAATTTGGAAGGCAGCGGCCTTGGCACCAACAACAATGGCGGTGGCGAGGTGAGCGGTCTGATCCCGCCTACACAGGCATTCTGGGTACGTGTGGCCGCTGATGGTCAGACAGGCTCCATATCTTTTGACAATAACGACCGGAGTCACGGCTCATGGAGCAGCATGTACAAGCAGGAGGCCGAAGAGGGCACGGTACGCATCAAGCTGGGCAATGGCACAATCAGTGACGAGGCCATCATTCACTTCAATACCGAGGCCATGGATGCCCGCGATGCCTATGACAGCGAGAAGATGTGGGCAGATGGCATCCCACAGCTCTACACCACCACTGGTGCCGACAGCCTTGTCATCAATGGCCTATACAGCATCGAAACCAACCCGATAGTTGACCTCGGCATCAAAGCCCCGACAACTGGCAACTACACCATCACCACCAGCAGCATCACGCTGAATGAGGAAGTATGGTTGGAGGACAGGGCATTGAGCACCTTCCAGCACCTGAATATCAACCCCGTCTATGCCTTTGTATCAAACTCAGGTAACATTGGAGACCGCTTCGCGCTGCATTTCGGCATGATGGCCGTGGGAATAGGTAGAGACGCCATTAATGGCGTCTCTACAACCCATGTGTTCGCTGCCGATGGAATGGTGAATGTATCGGTAGGGGAAGATGCTGGCACAGGCACCATCACCATCCTCGATATGGCAGGCCGCACAGTGCAGACCGCAGCTATCAACGGTAGCCGCACAGTGGTGGCCACCGACCTTACTACAGGCATCTACCTCGTCCGTGTGGAAACAGCCCAAGGCGCAGAGACGCACCGCATAATGCTCAGGTAACTCTTTTTTTTACATTTACACCCTCACCTTTACATCATGAAAAGAAAGTATTCCCGCCCTACCCTATCCCGTATCAAACTCGACACATCCATCTCTATGGTGATGATGTCGCCTTTTGGCCCAGGGAGCGATCCCGAGGCCAGCCTGTTCAAAGGGCTGAACCCATTGAAGTGGTTGAGATAGCATTACCCCCTTCCTTGCATTGAAACTGACGGCCCGATGAGGGCCGTTGGTGTTTCTAGACGGGTTTCATCTCGCCCATGGGCAACGTGGTATAATCCGTTCCTTTTACAAATGATCTCATGATGGTTCTGTTTTATTGATCGTTAATAGTCAAGTGATTGCCCTTCCTCAAGGGGCTGTCTCGTTCAAAGAGGACCTGTTCTACCCGAAAATGTACATGTCCACCACGAGCAAATACATTTTTTCGGCCAGCACATGTTTGTTTTCCTCCGGCAAATACTTGTTTGAGGCCAGCACGTACATTTTTTCCTCCGGCAAATACTTGTTTACCGCCAGCACATACATTTTTTCCTCCAGCAAATACTTGTTTATCGCCAGCACGTACATTTTTTCCTCCGGCAAATACTTGTTCACCGTCAGCAAATACATTTTTTCCTCTGGCAAATACATGTTTACCGCCAGCACGTACATTTTTTCCGCCAGCACATACATTTTCACCTCCGGCACGTATGTATCCGTTGCAGGCAGAGGCTATACCATGCATATCATACCCGCACTGGCGGGCAGCATGGCTTTGAATAAAGAGGTCTGTTTGGAGGACAAGCTGCTGAACAACTTCCAGCACCTGAACCAGAACCCTGTCTATGCCTTCACAACTAACTCAGGCAACATTGGCGACCGCTTCG
>JBFYQB010000065.1:0-7406 GCA_041302955.1 Flavobacteriales bacterium | reverse complement strand
AACTACAACAAGACCTCTGGCTACACCCAAAGGGAGATTGACGGCATGGACCGCTTCATAGCTTCTGGACTTGTGGACACATTTCGCCACCTGCATCCCGATGAGGTCAAATACTCGTGGTGGAGCTACCGCATGAGCGCCCGCCAAAGGAACATCGGTTGGCGCATCGACTATTTCCTGATATCAAAAAGCCTTGCCCCGAAACTGAAAGACGCATTCATACTGAACGAAGTGGAAGGCTCCGACCATTGCCCAGTAGGCATTGTGCTCACTGACTGAAACAGAAAGGCAATCCGGCCCACGTAGCCAGCATTCCCCTCCCGCGGGATATGAAGGGGCCGCCCGTGCTACTTCCGTTACTTTTGACCACCGCAATGCAGAAGAAGTTCCTGTCCAATCTGTTCTTCCTTATTGTGGTCAATCTGTTGGTCAAGCCCTTTTGGATTCTGGGCATTGACAGAGAGGTGCAGAATCAAGTGGGTGCTGAGGTCTATGGATCCTATTTCGCCCTCTTCAACCTGTCGCTCATTTTGAATATTATTCTCGATCTGGGCATTACCAACTATAACAACCGTCAGATAAGCCAACACGGCCATCTGTTGGGCAAGTACTTCAGTCGTATCGTGGCACTCCGCATGGTGCTTGCCGTGGCCTATGCCCTGCTGTGCCTTGTCATGGGCCTCATCTTCGGTTACGATGCCGACCAGATGAGCATGTTGGGTCTGCTCTGCTTCAATCAGTTCCTTCTTTCGTTCATTCTTTTTTTGCGCAGTAATGTGGCGGGGCTCCAACTCTTCCGCATCGATAGCATGCTGTCCATTCTCGATAGAACGATAGTCATTATCACCTGCGGCATTCTACTATGGGGTGGGATACATGAAGGTCCATTTCAGATAGCATGGTTCGTACAACTGCAGACCCTTGGTCTGTTCATTACGGCTATTATTGCGTTGGCTGTTGTTTTGCGATACGGTGGCCGATTCCATCGTAGCTGGAACAGCCTCATCTTTCCCCTTATTCTTCGCCAGAGCCTGCCCTTTGCACTGCTCATTCTACTTATGAGCATCTATGGCCGAATAGATTCCGTGATGCTGGAGCGACTTCTTCCCGATGGAAACCTGCAATCTGGCATCTATGCACAGGCGTTCAGATTGCTGGATGCAGCCAACATGATAGGCTATCTCTTTGCTGTGCTGCTGCTTCCCATGTTTTCCCGCATGCTGAAACAGGAAGATGATGTGCGATCACTGACGGCACTGGGATCCAAGATCTTGCTCATCCCAGCATTCAGTCTGGCCATCATGGGTTATTGGCACGGCACAGCATTGATGGATCTTCTTTACGACCACCATGTGAGCTCTTCAGGAGCCGTGCTCTCCATCCTGCTTTTCTCCTTCGTCCCCATGGCAGGCACCTATGTATACGGCACGCTGCTCACAGCCAATGGAAGCCTGCGTTGGCTCAATTACATCGCTGCGGCAGGCGTAGTGCTCAGTGTGGTGATCAACCTGATCGTCATTCCTAAGTATGGACCATTTGGCGCTGCCGCTGCATGTCTCGTTACCCAGCTTGTCACCTTTCTGTTGCAATATGCCCTTGCGGTGCGCACGTTTAAGATTAGCTTCACGGTCAAAGGATTCATAGGCCCTATAGTGGCGGTGGCTTTAATAGGTTTGACGGGTATGCTATCGGCTCATCTGCCTTGGATGTTGGCCAGCTGCCTCGTTATTCTTCTGGGTGGTCTATGCACACTGCTGCTCATTCTCCCCGACCTGAAGCTCTTGCGCAATGAGGCCAAGTAGCCTATTGAACCACAGGCCTTTCGACCTTGACTTGCGTAAAATGCTACTTTTGGCCCACCCAAACAAAACACCCTATTCCGCTGATGACAGAAGAAGCTAAGAAGGGTCTGGACTTCAACTCGTCCAACCTTTTGCTTTTCATACTACGTTGGAAAAAACCACTTGCCATCATTACGATAGGCACTGCAGTGGCGTCCATGATATTCTCCTCGTCCATTTTCATCCCACCGAAGTTCGAGAGCACGGTCATCATGTTCCCTACTTCAACGGCCTCCATTTCCAAGTCGCTGCTCTCGCAGAACACCTCGGGCAAGGAAGACCTCTTGACCTTTGGCGAGGAGGAACAGGCCGAACAGCTATTGCAGATTCTCAACTCAGACCAGATACGCGACCGCATCGTAGTCAAGTACGACCTGATGAATCATTACGACATCGATACATCGGCCCAATACAAATACACGGAGCTGTTCAGTGAATTTGAGTCCAACATCCGGTATAAGCGTACCGAGTTTCAGTCCGTAAGGGTCGATGTGATGGATACAGACCCCGTGATGGCTGCAAACATTGCCAACGACATTGCCGCTCTTGTCGACTCCGTAAAGAACCGGATGCAGCAGGATCGCGCATCTCAGGCCATGAAGATTGCAGAGGCCGAATATTTCCAGATGCGTGACTATATCAAAGGCTTGGAAGACTCCCTTACTGCTCTGCGTTCCATGGGTGTCAACGACTACGAGTCGATGTCCGAGCGTTTCACCGAATATTACGCTAAGGCTATTCTTGAAGGCAACCAACGCGCCATGACCAAACTGGAGGAGCAGCTGGCCATTCTGTCCAAATACGGAGGTGCCTACGTTTCCATCCGCGACATACTTGAGCACGAGAAGAAGCAACTGAGTCACCTACGGGCCAAATACCATGAGGCCAAGGTGGATGCGGAGCAGACCCTGCCCCACAAGTTCATTGTGAACAGTGCCGTGCCGGCCGAGAAGAAATCCTATCCCGTGCGTTGGCTCATTGTACTGGTGTCCACTGTAGCATCATTCCTCTTTGCGCTATTGACCATCATCGCATTGGAGAATTTCAAAACCCTGAATGCCAAATAACGCTGTCATTCCATGACCGACCACAAAAATCACCTATCCCTCTGGGGGCTCATAGTGAAATGGAAAAAGGAGCTCGCCATCTTGGCATTGGTAGCCCTTGTCCTCTCCGCACTGTTCTCAAGTCCCTTGGTCATCGACCCGCAATACCGGTCGTATGCTGTGCTCTATCCTGCCAACATCATTCCGATGGGCACGGAGACCCCTACCGAGCAGATGCTGCAAGTATTGGAATCGGACCAGATACGCGATTCTGTTGTGGCGCTCTACGGCCTCTATGGCGTATATGATATTGAGGCCAATGACAGTGGAGCACGTAGCGCCCTTATCCGCAAGTATCAGTCTATGGTCACTACCCGCAAGACCGAGTATGAGTCCGTGATCGTAGATGTTATGGACACTGATCCCATAAGGGCAAGAGACATGGCAAACTCCATCATCCATTTCTTCAACCGCAAGGAGAAAATGATGCAGAAGGAGAAATCCATGGAACTTGTGATCATCCTTAACAAGCAAGTGGCCGAGAAACGGGCCGAGATGGACAGCATGGAGGCTGTCCTCACCGGATTGCGCAAGGAGTATGGCATTCTTGACTATGACCTGCAGACCGAATATGCCACAGAGCGCTATCTCGATGTGCTCACTACGCCTTCCAAGCGCAGCTCTGCCAAAGAGATAGAACCCTTGCTCAATGCATTGAAGGAGCGCGGTGGCGAATTCAAGGCCCTCAACGAGCACCTCTGGCGCACCCGTGGCAGTTATAACGACCTTAAGGAACAGTTGGAACAGGCGCATCAGGACGTGGACAAGCAGCTCACCTATTGCAACATCATCACCAGCCCAGAGATAGCCGACAAAAAAGCTTATCCAGTGCGCTGGCTAATTGTTGTCGCTTCTGTGCTGGCCACCCTGCTCATGGCCTTGCTGGTCATTACGCTGCTCGAAAACCAGAGAGCTTCGGCACCCACAGCCTAAGGTGTGAAGGCCTTCTTCAACGATATCATGCACAACAAGGTCAAGATGACCTATGTGGCGGGAGGTCTCTTCGCCCTTGTCAATGCATTGCTTATCGCCACCGAATTCTACTATCTGCCATTGCTGCCAGTGGCCTTGGCCATTGCCTTGATGGCTCTGTTGTCGTTGGACAAGCTGGTACTGCTCATCGTTTTTCTAACTCCACTGTCGGTCAATTTCACAGATATCGGTATGGGTGTGGGCATGACCCTCCCTACCGACCCATTGATGTTCGGGGTATTGGTAATGTTCCTCTTCAAGCTTCTGCTGGAACATGGTTTTCCAAAGGAGATAACAGGCCATCCCATCACCTTGGCCATCATCGTCCATCTGGTGTGGATAGGCATAACCACCATGACGAGCGAGATGCCTGTAGTATCGCTTAAGTTCCTTGTTTCTCGACTGTGGTATCTGGCAACGTTCTATTTCGTAGCAACCCAGCTCTTTAAGAATTTCGACCGCATCAAATGGTTCATAGGGCTTTACATGGCCAGTTTCACAGGCATAGTGTGCTACACCATCATCCGGCATGCCATGTATGGCTTTGAAGAGCAGCCCGCCCACTGGGTGATGGAGCCCTTCTTTAACGACCATACCTCCTATGGTGCCGCTCTTGCCTTCTTCTACCCGTTATTGGTGGGCCTAACGTTCATGAGCAGCTACAACCGAAGCTGGAAACTCCTGTTCGCAGCCTTGCTCGTTCTTTTCTCGGTGGCCCTCGTTCTGTCGTATACACGGGCGGCATGGATCAGCCTTGCGGGAGCTTTGGGCGTGTTTGTCATCATGTGGTTCCGCATCCGGTTTATGACGGTGGCAGCAATAGGTGGTGTGGCCGTTTTGGCCTTGGCCCTGTCATGGAGCACTATTGTCATGGAACTGGAGCAGAACCGTCAGGATTCATCTGCCGAATTCACCGAGCATCTCCAGTCTGTGACCAACATCAGCACCGATGCATCCAATCTTGAACGCCTGAACCGTTGGGGATCGGCATGGCGCATGTTTCAGGAGCGACCTGCCGTTGGCTGGGGTCCGGGCACCTATGCTTTTCAGTATGCCCCCTTTCAATTGGCCAGCGAAAAGACCATCATCAGCACCAATGCGGGGGATGCGGGCAATGCCCACAGCGAATACATAGGCCCATTGAGCGAACAGGGGCTGTTCGGCATGGTGGCCTTTGCCCTCATCATCATCTGCATCATCTATTATTCCGTAAAGCTCTATGTGCGCATAGACAACAGGGAACACCGAATGCTGATGGTGTGCATGTTTCTGGGCCTTATCACCTACATGTTGCACGGCCTGCTGAACAACTTCTTGGACACCGACAAGATATCCGCCCCTTTCTGGGGATTCACGGCCGCCATCGTGGCCATTGATGTCTATCACACAAGAAATACGCAAATAAGCGAGGAGTAAGGAGGGTTACGCACCATCCAACTCCCCATTTGGCCAATTGGCCACTTCGGTAATTCTCTTCCCTACTCGAATTCTTTCATGAAGAACACCTTGTAGAAGAACATGCCTCGAACCTCGTCATAGCCGCGCTCAATATGAGGTTGGCGCCCATCGGGGCTGAAAGGCAAACGTATCTGGATCTGGGTGTCGAGATCTATCTGGTTCTTGTACTTCCGTTTCTGCTGCTGCACTTCGGGCACAGAGATATCGAAACTGTCCTCGAGGGCCACACCGGTCTTTTGTGAGAACTGCTGACGATAGTCATTGAAGGCGTGTTGCAGGTCGGCATTGCGCAGCACAGTGACCCCAAAATCATCGTTGTCCCATGCCTCGTTGTCGGCCATGTATTGCACCGATTCGTTGACAAAGGCTATCTGCTCGGTGCGGTTGTTGGGTGCAAGCACATCTTTGGAGAACTCCTTGACCATCTCAATGTGGTTCTTGGTCTGAAAATGATGGTCGTTGCAACGGGTAATGTTGAGGAAATTGCGCTTCCAGTAGTCTGCATCATAGTTGTTGGCGTCTACGGTCAGCACGCGGAAACCTGTCTCGCGGTCGGTGTTCATGATGATGCAGCCCTTGTCAAGCTTCAATGCGTTCACCCCAAGATCGTCAACAAGTTCGAGTCCTGTAGCACCATCATCAGTTGGCGTTACAAACTTGAAGAACGGGGTCTTGGTCTCGGCCTTGAAGATGCCCACAGCATCAAGTACCTCGTCTTCAAAACCCATAGTGGTGAAATGCACCACGAAAAGCTCGCCCACCTTGATATGCGGATGCTCTGACTGCTTGTAGAGATGGTTGAGCATGTTGACCGACTGACCGAGCATATCCTCTGGCGTGTCGAATATCTTGCATGCCTGGCGGTATACCGCGTTCAGCTCCGGACTGTCCTCATCCAGCACGAACTGATGCACTTCGAGCGGCTTCATGAACGGACGAAGAAAATACTGCATGAGCAGGGCCTCCACCTCGGCCGATGGCTTTGCAAGCCTATTGGATACCGTATTGCCTTCTTCCCTATGGCTGTTGCCCACCCCGTGGATGGCCAAGGAATGAAGCAATGCCTGTGAATAATCTATCATGATGCTGTGCGTTGGTGCGTTGCGCAAATGTCGTGTACCCATGGCACATGTCCTTGCATGCTGGATAATTCTTTCGGCACTTAGGCGGCAGTCTGAGGCATCACTTTTCCATTGGCCTTGCCCACCACGACTGCTTCACGGGCTGAAAGAACAGCACTTAAAGCCCCTCATATCAAGATATTGTTCTGCGGTTTTAAAGGAGCTGGGATATCCGTATCGCCCAACATTTCGCGCAGATCTATCTCTATGGTACGGCTTATGGCGGTGATAGGCACATCGTTGGCACTGCCTTCAAACGGACTTTCGGAGGCCTCTCCTATCTTCTCCATGGTGGTGAATACCCAACCACATAGCACGCTGAAAGGGATGTTGAGCCAAACGATGTTCTCTCCGAAATTCTCAAACTCCTGCAGCATTCCCAATGGAAGCAGCAGCACGAATATCTTGATGAACCATAGGTTGATGGTGGCGTATTGCCGTGGATAAGGGAAGTTCTTGATGCGCTCGGATGCCCCTTGATGGTCATAAAAGGAGGTGAGCAATCCTTGCAATTCCATGTGTCTGAAATCTTCAATGAGCCCTTTTTCGGTCAGTTCGCGCAAGTGGGCCGACTGTAGAGCAATGATCCGCGTGGCCTTGTTGGATGCCTGCATCACATGTGCAAATTCTTTCTCGGACAGATACGGTCTCACCGCATCCACCAGTTTGTTGTCCAACTCATCCACGCGGAACCATCTGTTGCGGTATTCTGCACTGTCAGGTTTGTTGGTAGACTCCCAGATCCTCGATTCCCGCAGTTGGTAGCGCAGGGCTGTGAGCCATGCCACATGGCGCATAATGAGTATGCGATGCTCGTCATGCAGTGCATCGGACGAGATGGGACCTACGGCATGCCGGTCGGTGACGTAATCCATCACCGATATGCCCCAACTGCGGCTGGTATTGAC
>JBFYQB010000064.1:0-7500 GCA_041302955.1 Flavobacteriales bacterium | reverse complement strand
AATTGAAGAAGTACGGGTTGAAAGCTTAGAGCGAGGCCCAAGATTTCTATTGCCGAGGACGGCAACCGATAGAAGGCACAAGCGAGAGGCTTGCGCCTGCGGATAAGTTTATAGGGACATTAAGGACAAGAGGGACAGGTCGGGAGCTTATCTGGTTGCAGGTGTGGCTATGCAGTTTGTTTGGGCTGACTAGGACGGCAGCGTATAAAGTTCACATATGAGCGATGGTGCCAGCGAAGACTACTTCGCTTGATCGCCTCCACATCATCAGGCAGCGGCAACGGGCGCCACTTCCCTCCGTCTTGCGCTTGTCGGTGCAGCCATCTGCCCTGCGGGCGCGGTGCAAAGCGCTTCGGGCAGCATGCCAAGGCCATGGTGGCACACGACACACGATAAGCAACGACACACTGGCGCGAAAACCCTTTCTTCGCGTCCGCAAATGATACGGATGAAGCAGATGCATAAGGCCTTTGGCAATTGGATGGTGATAATGGCGATGCTGTGCAGCAGCGTCACATTGGCGCAGGATGTCACCTTCTCCGGCCCTGCAGGGTGCGGGGCTGCGGCAGTCACCGGCTCATGGACCGTGCCTTGCGGCATAACCTCCGTTACCATAGATGTCTATGGCGGAGGTGGCGGTGCAGGCGGTGGCGGTGGCGGTAGCAATGGCGGCTTTTTCGATACGCGTGGCGGTGGCGCTGGCGGTGGTGGCGGATACACATCCACGACCATCAATGTGACCCCCGGCACAGCCTTCTCCTACAGTGTGGGTGCAGGTGGCTGCGGAGGCGGAAACGGTGGCGATGCGGATGATGGCGACAACGGCACCACAGGTGGCAACACCACCTTCACAGGCACCGATGCAGGCGGAGCCGCAGTGAGCCTCACGGCAAACGGTGGCGTGCGCGGCACAGGCGGTGACGGCAACGAGGGCAGCCCCGGCAGTGGCGGTGCAGGTGGAACATCCAGCGGTGGCACTACCAACACATCGGGCGCGGCCGGCAGCAACGGCAGTGGTGGCAGTGGCGGCACAGGCGGTGCGGGCGCAGGTCCGGGCGGTGGTGCCGGTGGAGCTACCAACGGTGGTGCAGGCACAGCTTTTGGCGGTGGCGGTGGCGGTGGCAACAATTCCAATGGTGGCCGTGGCGGTGCCGGTGGCATTCTTATCACCTATGCAGCTCCTCCGGTATTGCCTCCTGCTCCTACAATTACCTCTGGTCCGGCAGCATGCTCTACCGATGGTACCAGTACCATTGACAGCTACGACCCAACGGCCGTCTACACCTTCACACCTGCGGGCCCTACGGTCGGTGCAGGCGGAGCCATCAGCGGCATGGTCACCGGCACGAGTTATACCGTGACGGCCACCGTGGCCGGGTGCACCTCGGCAGCCAGCGCATCCTTCAGCAATGCCGCAAGCACCGGCATAGCCCCAACACCTACCATCGTGGGCACTCCGCCCACCTGCTCCTCGCCCGAGGTGAGCACCATCAGCAACTATCTCGGCACCATGACCTACACCTTCACCCCTACAGGCCCATCAGTGGGTGCTGGAGGAGTGATAAGCGGCATGACGACAGGCACCAACTATACGGTCATTGCCAATGAGGGATCGTGCATCTCGGCAGCCAGTGCATCGTTCAACAATGCCGCGCAGCTTCCTCCTCCGGTGGTCACCATCACTGGCACATTGAGTCATTGCGCAGGTGGAACCACGACCTTAACGGGCAATGGGGGCACCAGCTACCTCTGGGACGACCCTGCCGCCACCACTACTGCCAGTGTGGACGTCACACAGGGCACCTACACCGTTATCGGCACGGATGCCAACGGTTGCACGGGCACGGCCAGCGCCACTGTCACATTGAGCCCTCCTTTTCCTATCACCTTCACCGGTGGGCTCAGTCATTGTGCAGGCGGTAACACTACTGTTACGGCCAGTGGAGGTACATCCTACGTTTGGGCCCATGGCCCTACCACCGCAGCCGTCACCGTCACGCAGGGAACCTATACCGTCACCGCTACAGATGCCTCGGGCTGCGTAAGCACCGATGATGTGACCATCACAGAGACCGATGCCCCCGTGGCCGATTTTCTGGTGGTGGATGCCTGCGATGGCGATGCCGCTCAGTTCTTGGATATCTCTACCGTCACCACGGGTGCCATCACCGGATGGGATTGGGACTTTGGCGATGGGGCAAGCTCCACCCTCCAAGACCCTACCCATGTCTATCCTGCACCTGGCACCTACACTGTTACGCTCATCGCCAGCGCTGGAAGCTGCACCGCCACGGTGTCCTACCCTGCGGTGGTGTTCGAAGCTCCTGTGGCCGACTTTGTGACCTCCGATGTATGCCTTGGCGACCCGCTGGACTTTACGGATAACTCGTCTGTCAATGGCAGCACCATCACCAACTGGGGTTGGGACTTTGGCGGAGAAGGCACTTCCACCTTGCAGTCGCCCACATTCACCTTTACCGCTGCGGGCACTTATCCTGTCACGCTCATCGTGGTCACTTCCGACTTCTGTGCGGCAGGTGCTATAGCTGTTATCACGGTGCATCCTGCTCCAGTGGCTGCTTTCTCGGCCCCAGACGTGTGCGAGGGTCAGGCAACGGTGTTCACCAATCAGAGCACGATAAGCTCGGGCATAATAGCCCTCAATGCATGGGACTTTGGCGATACGGGCCAGACCGGCAATGCATCGCCCACCCATACCTATGCCGCTGCGGGCACCTATCCTGTGGTGTTGGCCGTGGCATCGGGCTTTGGCTGCATCGGGTTCACCACCCAGAACGTAACGGTCAATCCCTTGCCTGTTGCAAATGCTTCCCATGCCGACATCCTCTGTGCCGGGCAGACCAATGGCAGTGCCACCGCGGCCGCCTCGGGCTCTACTGCGCCCTACAGCTATCAGTGGAACAACATCCTTCAATCCACCACGGCCACCATTCAGAATCTTTCGGCCGGGCCCTATACCGTTACCGTTACGGACGCCTTGGGCTGCGAGGTGGACACTACCGTCATCGTCCAACAGCCTTTGCCCATAAATGTGAATGTCGTGGCGGGCGATGATACCTGTGCCTATGGCAATGGAGCCTTGCAGGCCGTGATGCTCGGAGGCACTGGCCCGTTCGAATTCGTATGGTCGGCCATCCGCGATTCAAGTTATCTGTATTCAACAGTGATACCCCCTGCGGGATGGAACACAGGTCTCAGCGCAGGCGAATATTCCGTGGTGGTCACCGATGCAGGTGGATGTTCTGTGGAAGGTACGGGCACAGTGGGGCTCATCCCTGCGCCTGTGGCCAATTTCAGCACACGTTCAAAGCCCGAGGAGCTGAAAGATCCATCGGTAGAGTTCTTCAATCAGAGTCTGGCCTCCATCAGCTATCAATGGAACTTTGGCGATGGAGAAGTGGACATGGAGGAACACCCTGTGCACGACTATGATTCGAGCGGTATCTATCTGGTGATGCTCATTGCCTACAACGAACCGCGTTATGGCTGTGCCGATACCGCCTACCGCTATGTGGAGGTCAATCCGTTGTTCACCTTCTACGTTCCCAACTCGTTCACACCCGATGGTGATGGCCTGAATGACGCTTGGGGCCCACAGGGCGACAACTTTGAGTACGAAAGTTACAATGTGCAGATCTACGATCGGTGGGGAACCATCGTCTGGCAGTCTGACGACCCGCTCAAACAATGGGACGGGCTGAACCGAGAGACATTGGAGCCGCTCAAGAACGGTGTGTACATCTACAAGTTCGTTCTGAAGCAGTTCAACACCTTCGAGCCAAGGCAGATCTCCGGATCGGTCACGCTCTACCGCAACTATTGATCACCCGCTGCGCTTTGAGCCGCCTTTGAGGCTCATCGCATGGAAGCCCTGACCTCTGCTGCGGTGGCTATCATCAGGGCGCGGGTGTCCACATCCAGTTCTTCGCTCAGTTCGAGGCATTCGAGCAGCAACTGATCGCGCAGAAAAGCTTCGTCATCATTATAGAGGCGCTCTCCGGTGTGATCGCTCACATAGATCTCGAAAGGGATGTCGGGATGGAAGTCTATCCCCTCCTCGCGGATCAGATGGGCTACAAAGGCCTTCACTTCGGCCAGGGTGTTTATCTCGTGAAAGTTCATGGTATGCGTTGCGACCGATGCTGCGAAACGATGTCAGATCGGGCCGTGAAGGTAGTGCCCCTATATTCACCCCATGAAACAGTGGACAACCTTGATACTGCTGCTGACCGTGCATGCTGCATGGGCGCAACTGCCTGCCTTTCCGGGTGCACAGGGCTTCGGGCGCATGGCACAGGGCGGCAGGGGCGGAAGCGTTATCGCGGTGACCAACTTGAACGATAGTGGCCCGGGAAGCCTACGCGAGGCGCTGGAAACAAGCGGTGCGCGCACCATCGTGTTCCGCACGGGAGGCATCATTGCCTTGCAGAGCGAACTGCAAGTGACCGAACCGTATCTCACCATCGCTGCGCAGACCGCTCCGGGCGATGGCGTGGTGCTCAAGAACTTCGGCATAAGCGTTTTTACGCATGATGTCGTCATCCGAGGACTCCGCATCCGCCCTGCGGACGATGACCACACCCTTGGACCCGACACGCGCGACTGCCTCACCATTCAGGAAGGCGCCCATCATGTTATTGCTGACCATTGTTCGTTCAGTTGGGCAGTGGACGAGAACGTGAACCTGTGGACAGGGGCGAACCACGTCACGGTACAATGGTGCATCGTCAGTGAAGGCCTTTATCGGGGCATCCATCCCAAAGGCCCCCATAGCATGGGCCTGTTGATAGGCAATGGGTCGCATGCGGCCTCGGTGCATCATTGCCTAATGGCCCACAACAACGGTCGCAACCCGCTGTATATGGGTGGCATCGATCTCGAATTCATCAACAACACGGTGTATGACCACGGCTATGCCAGCGAATTTCAAGAGAGCGGAGCTCAACTGCGTGCAGACATCATCGGCAACCGATGGAAACCCGGCAATGCGCCATTTGACGTGGACGAACTGCCGTTGAGCATCGACTTTGATGCGAATGACAACTTGGGTTCGCTGTTGCATATCGGTGGCAACGTTTGGCCGGGCGGTCCATTCCTCACCGAAGCGCAGATAGCGGCCTTCGGGGCCAATGGAGCGTTGTTCCCCACATCCACAGTAATGACGCAGGCCTCTGGCGTTGCGGTTCAACTTGCGAACGATGCCCATGAGGCCGTGTTGCAATGGGCGGGCGCTCTGCATCCTGCACGGGATGAAGCCGATGTGCGCGTGGTGGCGCAGGTGGCCGATAGCACGGGCCATATTATCGATTGTGTGCGCCAAGGGCCTGTTCTGCTTGACGATGGAACCGCCATCGGGGCCACGGCATCTTCCCTCATCTACAGCGTGCTTGACGATGCCATCAAGTATTCGGCAGAGGGGCGCGAGGTGCGCATCCTGTCGGGCACAGGAGCGGGGCAGGTGCGCACGGGTATGGCCATGGGCGTTGTGGACGAGCTGACGCAGGTGGTGGAGGTGACGGTTGATGTGCCTTGGGATGTCCTGCCCGATGCCACATCGCAGTTCAGCATCACTGCCCTTTGCACCTATACACTTGGAGGCTATCCTGCCTATGCCGCAGGCTCGCCCTACACGGATGCCGACAATGATGGCATGGCCGATGAATGGGAGCTGGCCAACGGCCTGGATCCCACCGACCCTGACGACCGCAATGGCCTTACTGTGAGCGATGAGGGCTACACCGACCTCGAATCCTACCTGAACAGCTATTATATGGACGGGTCGCCCATGGCAATGACGGAAAGGCCAGCGGCTTTGGCAATGGGCATATTCCCCAATCCTTTCATTAGTGCCACCACCATCACGCTCGTGCAGGGGCAGAGCGGCAAAGGCATCATTACCGATATGCACGGAAGGGCTGTGCGCACCTTCGCACTTATGCCCACCTTCGTTTGGGACGGTGCGGATGATGCCGGCAATGCAGTACCCTCGGGGGTCTATCTAGTGCAGGTGCGCACCGAGGCAGCGACCGCCCATGGAAAGGTGATCGTGGCGCGTTGAACAGCGCGAACAGATGATGTTACAGTTAGAGTAGGGGAGGAGCAGCTATTTGAAGCGCTGCCATTTCTCCAGTGCGTTGTCGTTGCGGAGCTTGCTGAAGAAGTTGCCCATGTTGACCGCCAAAGAGACATTGTGGGTATCGTAGCCCGATGCACCGGATGCATTGAGATGGAACATATAGCGCACGGTGATCGATCCACGGAAGAGCCAAGAGCGTGCGGCAAGGGTGAACACCGCACCGTGGCCCGCGCCTCTGTCGGTGAACTGCGCGGCATAGCCACCGCCCAGCCCCATACCGATGTCGCTATAGAACTTGTGGGTGCTGTAGTGGCCGATGTTGGCCTCTATGATGGCCGGCAGATGGGCGTAGAAGAAGGTCTCGTCTATGAATCCATCGGCAATATGGATGCCCACCGTGACAGGGGTGGCGGCCGCCAGCGAGAAGTCGGTGAACTCATTGATGATGTTGATCTGCGGGTCGTAGTGCACCCCGAATGGAACACTGACACCATTGCGCTGCGGGATGAAATGTGCGGCCAGACCCACCGAGTGGCGGAAACGTTTGGCAAGTTGCGCCTCTGCCATCGTAGGAACAAGCAGCAAGGTGACGTGGAGGAGGAAGAGAAATTTGCGCACCAAGTGGCAGATTGACGTTCGGCAGGCGCTTAACGCAGGTCACCAGAAAGTGTTACAGTTGCCTCAATGGCCTACTTGACCGATAGATGTTTCAACATTGTTGAGCAAGAAGCAGCAAATGCCGTTGTTGCCTTCTCAGTAGTGACGCGGGAAGGGCAAATTGATGTGTTACATGAAGAGTTTCATATTAAAGTAAGATTCAAGAATTGGCCTATGATTGACAACCATGTTAAAATCTTTCTCAATTTGGCCCTCGCTTAACCTAACCGTAAACCACCCCTTAAATCGGCACATGAGACAAACGCTTACCCTCGTCCTTTTATTATTGGTCGGAGCGCTGGCACAGGCGCAGAACAAGACCATAACCGGAACGGTGAAAGACCCGAAGAGCGGAGAGACGCTCATCGCGGCCTCTGTCATTGTAAAAGGCACATCGACCGGTGTGATGACGGATGTGAACGGCAAGTTCACCATCGAACTCGATCTGAGCACACCAAAGACCTTGGAGATAACCTACCTGGGCTATCAGAAGCAGGAGCTTGTGGTGGATGGGACAACGACCAATTTTGATGTGGCACTTGAGGTGATCGCCCTGCGCGGTCAGGAAGTGGTGGTCTCGGGTTCACGCGTATCGGAGACGATATTGCAGAGTTCGGCCACTATCCAGAAGATGAACACCCGCGAGATACAGGAAGTGGCGTCTGGCGATTTCTATGCGGGTCTCAGCAACCTGCAAGGGGTTGACGTGACGACATCAAGCCTTGGATTTCAGGTGGTGAACATGC
>JBFYQB010000063.1:0-10124 GCA_041302955.1 Flavobacteriales bacterium | reverse complement strand
ATTGAAGTTTCAATACTGACGCTTTGAATACCGTGTCCATTAGATGCGAATGCAAGTGCCGAATCAGCCAATGCATAAGTGATTCCACCATGTGCAATGGAAAATCCATTGAGCATCTGTTTAGTTACATTCAAACGGAGTCGGCTGATACCGTCACCGTCTTCTAAACGCTCTATTCCTAACCACTGGCTATATGGGTCGTTGGACAGCATCTTATCGACAATTAGGGATGCTTTGGACTTTTTGTATTGCATTTGGCCGCTGGGCTAGTGGTTCAGTACAAATTGGAAACACGAATTTCAGCATGGAAAGATGCGAAAATGGTTGTATTGCTAACCGAATTTGAAATCATGTTGCAAGAGTTTTTAAAAGAACCAATTTGAAATCATATTTTGTGATTTACCGAGTTATAGGGTGGAATCTCAAATCTCAGCCCCATGAAAAGGACTCTCATAATGATAATAGCGCTGATCGCTCCAACAGTAATGATGGCGCAATCTGAGCTTAAGGTGAAAAAGACCCATGGCGGTCTATTTTCACTTGGTATGCGAACAACGGTAAGCACATTCAATCATGGTAATTGGGACGATGTGGGGACTGGTGTAGGTGGACAGTATCGATTGCAGTTTCACGATAGGGTGAACACCGAATGGTTTGCCGACTACCTTACTTCCAAAGTCGGAAAGCTGGGACATCGTACAGACGCACACGTTGGCTGGTCGGTCATGTTCTATCCCTTAAAGGATCCGAGCTATCGAAAGCTGATGAAACCATACATTGTGATGGGGCACTGTTTTGACTATACCAATGTGAGTGAGAACGCCAATCCAGATAATAGCATAGAGCGCTGGAGTGCTGCTATTCAATGCGGTGTCGGTAATCACTTCAACCTTACGGAACATTTTGATATCACTGTGAAAGCACAGTACATGTTTCATTTGGGAGATCACGTGGAAGCGCACGAAGAGGAAGGGAAGTTTGAAATTCATGAACACGGAGGCCTAAGTTTGGAAGGTCATTTGTTATTCACACTCAGTTTAAACTACAAAATCGCTGACCTATGGTAAGAGCATTGTTTCTCCTGAGCCTTTTGGCGGTGGCACATGTGGCCCAAGCCCAACAAAGCAAGTCGACTGGCAACGACCTCATTCGCAAAGGACTATTTGCAGCGCATTTCACAATAGCGCCTGGATGGATCTTGTCTGACGGAATGACTAACATATATCTGCATGGCAGATCCGAGTTTTATCTCAACAGCAAAGTTTCTATTGTGGGCGATGGGTACTACTTTTTGGATACCCAAGGCGCTGGATATCTGAAACACAATCACGGAGTATACTTCGGAGCCAATTACCACTTTCCCTTCAAGCGCTTTGATCCGTATATCGGTCTCATGCCAGGTGTGAGTTTTGTTCAGGTGGCTAATTCCGCGGTATCCACACCTGAATTATCGATAGAAACAAGAGAATCCAATTTCATTGTAGAGCCTTCCATATCGGTGGCCGCAGGTTTCAATCTTTATATCTGGAAGTTCTTCCATTTCATGGGCCAGGTAAGGTATGTACATGCAAATCACTCCACTCCTTGGGATGTTGTCTATCCCTTGGATGAGTTTCGATTGTCTTTTGGCCTAGGTTGGAATGTCAATATGATGAAGGCTGGAAAGCGCTAGATTCATGGGTATGAAATAAAAAAGCTCCTACCGCGCAGGTAGGAGCTTTTCTTGTGACTACCAGTAACAGCTATTACTTAACTTGAAATTCGAGTTTCTGCTTAAATGTGTCATTTTCTCGGACTACGGCTATATATGACCCTGACCGAAGAAACTTAACACTTACACTGTTTGAGCCTGCTTTCAACTCCTTTGTCATCACAACTTCCCCCATTTGGCTGAAGATGGAAAGATTGACAACACCTTGAACATCACCCGCAACATCGATCACTAGTTCTTCTGGAGTTGCTTTGGCAGATATGCTGATATCTTCACGTTCATTAGATGGTGCAAAGGCAAAAATTGATTGGGCAAGGATGCTGAGTATAACAGCTGCGAAAAACGATTTCATTTGTTTGTATAAGGACTTAGATTGGTTTTGAGGCCGCAAAAGTACCTGCTGGTTCGGGAGTTTTGGTCATGTCGTTTAATTGATTTATCAACAGAGCATTGTGTACTTGATGTCAGCTCACGAAAAAAACGCGCATGCCGTTAAATTGGCATGCGCGTTCTTTTATTCACTGGTCGATTTTATTCGAAAACCACCTCCATTTCTACTCTGCGGTTTTTTTGACGTCCTTCAGGTGTGTCATTTGGATATGCGGGTTTGGTCTGTCCAAACCAAAGTACACTGAACTGCTCTGCACGCACACCTTTTGACCTAAGATAGGATTCAACGGCCCGAGCTCTTTTCTCTGACAGTCTCAGGTTTGATTCCGGCTTGCCAACGTTATCTGTATGACCGCTTATCTTCAACTTGTACTCGGCTTTTTTCTTCAGCAATTCGGCCAAGTTGTCTAATGAGGTGTACGATGTTGCTTTTATCACATCTTTTCCTGTTTCAAACTCTAGGTCGTCAAAGGCAGTATTCAGTACCTCTTGCTCTTCTTTGGCAATTACTGGGCAGCCTTTATTTTCTACAGGGCCGGGTGTTCTTGGGCATTCATCGACATTGTCAAAAACACCATCCGCATCTGTGTCAGGCCATGGGCATCCCTGATTTTCCTTTGGACCAAATGTGTCAGGACAACGGTCATCGTTGTCAAGAATTCCATCACCATCCCGGTCTCCGTATGGGCATCCTTCATTATCCACTGGGCCGGCCACTTGCGGGCATTTGTCCACGTTGTCCAAAACTCCATCTGCATCAATATCGCCCCACGGACAGCCTTCATTATTCGGGTCGCCCGCAACATCAGGACATTTATCGATGTTGTCGGTAACACTGTCTGAATCGATATCGCCCCAAGGACAGCCCTTGTTTTCTATAACTCCTGTCACGTCAGGACAGTCGTCTACATTGTCTAGAACACTGTCTCCGTCACGGTCGCCCCATGGGCATCCTTTGTTTTCTGCAGTGCCCGGTTCATCAGGGCAATTATCATCCTTATCTGCAATGCCATCCCAATCGCGGTCCGGACATCCGTTGAAGATTTTTAGGCCATACTCATCTGGACAGTCATCCTGTTCATCGGCTATGCCGTCAGCATCACGATCACTGACTTTTGCTTTTTTATCCTTATAGCCGACCACGAAATTGAGCCCACTGTGGAAATGAAAATTCTGAACGTGTTGCGGTATTATTGGAGCAAGTATGTTGTCCATAGTAAGATACCATTGAACAGGTCCGAGTGTCAACGCAAAACCGACCCCCAAATTCGCGAAGCTCCGATTGTTGTACATGTAGCTGCCACTGAGGGCGAAAATGTGACCAAAACGCTTTGTATAGTTTATGGACACTGCTGGCTCGAAATGGCCCTTGAATATCTCACCATAGAAATCGAGTCCAACGCGATTGTTCTTGTTGATATTGTATGCACCACTTACATAAATCCGCGATGGCAGGGTAGTGCTATACGTCTCAGCTGTGTCCGAGATTTCGAATGTACTGCCCAAAGAATCCAGGAAATTCTCCAAATAATCCGTGCTGTCTTCGGCAATGAACTGAACTAGGTCAAGTCCCTGATAGGTGAAGTTGGCATCGTTCATCACATAGTTCACGGGATTCTCATTCCAGAAGATCATACCTAGATCCAGAGCACTTGCAGCTACTTCCCACTTCTCATTGATTTTGTATTGACCACCTACATTGAACGCAAAACCATGATTGTTTCGACTGAACAGATAATTGCCCATATCGCCACCGAAGTTGTCGAATTCGCCACCGAACATTCCGGAACTGTTGATGGTGAAGTCAGATTTGGCTGTGATGTCAAAGGTGTTCTCATCGGTGAACACAGTTATCCCGCGGTTATCGGTTGAGGTGTTTTCCATGCCGTAGAGATACTTGACCGTAAGGCCAACGTTCAGCTTCTTTTTAAGCAGGGTGCGGGCATAGGTGACTCCATATTCCCGATAATGAGTAGCATCGGCATTCAACCCACCGAAATCAATCGTTTCACCAAGGAATGCGGCATTGCCTCGCCATGCAAAATCGGGTAGGGACTTGGGCAGCGTGGCCCGGGCGAAAATGCGCTCGGTCACATTGACATAAATGAAGTTGTTCTGTTCCTTTCCGAATTTGAAACTGAACGAGAGCAGATCGAAATTGGCGTTTACACTCAAGTAACCAGTAGTTCCCATCTGGTCGATGGCGTTTCCGATGTTCAGATATAGCGAATCGCCATTCTTCTGAATGAGATCAGAGTAGGCGAATCCCCCAAAACCTCCAGCAATATGATTGCTCGAAAGCATAGGTAGTCCGAGATGCCATTTGCTATCAGGTATGTAGGCGGGATTTATATAGTTGCGCTGCGGAACTATGGTCATTCCCTGAATCGTGAAGTCATATTGCGCACGTGCCTCTTGGAAGCACAGCACGAATGCGAACAGACTAAGTGCGAAATAAAAATTCTTCATTTGTGTCGGATTCAAAATGATGATTACAACTCTCGCTTATAGGTCTTCGAGATCACTGGGGCTTGCCTTCAGTTTTACTTGAAGGCCGATACGCACCTGTAGCCGATCGTCATTATAGATGCGGATATTGTCTGCGGCATCGTTGGTCGAGGTCATATCGCCATGGATGATCATATACTTGGCACCGAAAATCGTTGCAACGCGGGCACTATCAATCTCCACGTCATTGTTGGTGTTCACGGGAGATATGACCTTTCCATTGGCGTCTATAGGTCCAGACCTCAGCACATAAGAGCCATCGGCCAAAATGGAGTCTACAACGTTGTATGCACTATCGGTCAGATACAACTTGAGGATGCCATCCATTGGAAATCCATTGAGGGTGTTGATGCGCAATAGGCCCCGCTCTATGTTTCCTTGCAGGTCAGCCAATTCGCCCAGCGGATATTCCAACGTATCTTCTATGATGAAATGATCCGATTTTCCCCAGAAAGGGAGTTCGGCTTCTGCCTTTACCTCTACAACACTGTTTCTTGACGCAAAATTGTAGGTCTGTCCCCCACCATTCACAGCAGCATCAAAATCGTGATGAAGGGAGTTGAAATAGCCATTGACCAAAGCACTGATGTTGCTTGTAGTTCGGTTAAAATAAAACGATTGTACAGATGAATCGCCCGGTGATGGTGCTGCAGCGATAGTGAACGGATTGCCCATTACCTGCGAGAAGTCAAAATTCAAAGTGCCGCCATCGCCTTGACCGTAAAGCTGTTGCACTGAAACCTGCAATGGAACTCCAATGGTATTCTTTACTTTTAACAGCAGGCGTGGGTCTTCAAAATACAGTGCTCCGTCTTCCAATAGGTCGAGCTGCACGACTCCAGCAGGAATCTCGAGTGCAAACTGGCCGAAATATCCATCCGCGAAGGAGAGTACCAGATCGTTGAACCCATGATCTATCTGAACACTATTGACAGGTGTTGGAATTGCTCCACCTGTGTTGGAATCGAACAATGAGAGGGTGTAATCCACAGGGAATGAATTGGCAGAGCCGCCAGCATTCAAGTTCATGGAATAGCCTCCGAGATCCACGGTCAATTGATTGATGGTCTGCCCAGGATAACTTATGCCAATGGTCTGAAGAAATGGATTGCCGTTGAGCACAAGCTGTGGGATGGCCACTTGTATTGAACCAGAATGTTGGAAATCGCTGGAGATGAAAATGGTCATCGTTCCACTTTCAAACACGATGTTATCCAATTGATTCCCCGAAGTTCCGTTGAATGCAAGCCCAAAATCTGCACTCACCGTCTTTTGGATCTGATCATTGTTTGTGAATTCGGCTATTTCTTCATCCACTGTAAGGGAAATTCCCTGCTGGATGCTCTGATTCACAGGAATCTCCAGAAAATCGTTCAGTGTTTCAGAAAAAACGGTGCGTGTATAGACGAGTGTTATGAACCCATCATCCCCGTATTCATAATGGTTGTTCTCGTCATTGCTTACGATGTCTGCCGCGGTGAGGGATGAGTAGACTAGCGGGAATGCAAGGTCGGGGTTCCATTCAAAGGGATCGTCCTGCATACGGTCGAGGTCGAAGTAGTCTTCTGTGCATGACGGAATGCTGAGGGCGATGAAAGCCAAGAGTGCCAAGGAGGCAACGGAACGTTTGGAAATGTTCATCATCGGTTATGGGTTCAAGAATATGGGTCGAATGTAGGCTTTCTGGCGCTACTCCAACGTGAGAATGGTCAGGGTCTTGCCATTGCCTACCACCACGAGTCGCTCTCCAGTACTCAAATTGGTCATGTCAAATGGGGCCGTGCCATCCAGTGGAAATCCATTCACTTGCTCACCACGATGGTCGAACAACATGACCTGACCATCTTCTGAAAACGCATAACCAATGCCCCATAGGTTCTTGGCATATTCGACCAAAAATGGCCCCAGAGCTTCAGGAGCAACGCGTTGTTCAAAGATCTGTTTACGGTTCATATTGAACACTTTCAATGTGTTGAGGTCCGATAGTATAAGCTCGGGTTCACCATCATTATTGAGGTCAGCAGCAAGAAATCTGTGATCGGGACTGTGCTTGCCTAGGTCATGCTGTTTCAACTTGCCATCCATTCCTATCTGATGCACCATTCCATCTGTATCCGTAAGGTAGAAGCCATCATGTTTCTGCGTTTTGGAACGGAAAGGTTGCAACTGCACGTTTGCAGATGGTTTCACCTTGTCTTTCACCTTGAATCTTTTGGCGCCCGTACGCTCCAGCACATGCAAGCTGCCATCACTTTCCAGCGCTGCTATGTGGTCTTTGCTCTTAATGGAAAGGTGAGCGAATGCGGTTGCAAGGGGGGCACCTGTTCTGTCAAACTTCCATCCTTTGACAGGTTTGCCATCTATGCCGATGTTCAGGACCTTCCTGTTCTTGCAGGCGATCAATAGCCGATATTCCCGTTTGCCATCGTAGTCAATGACCAGAACAGGTGCTACTGCGGGAGATTCAAGTTCTACAGGGAATCCAGAGGCGTCTTTGCCTGTGCGGTCTATCAGGTAGAGATGGGTGGCGGTGCCAAGGATATAGTGCAGATTTCCGTCCTTGTCAGGGTCTACTTGCTTCGGTTCGCCCAATAGTGGGCCTGCAAGTTTTCTGCGGAATAGCTCTTGCCCGGTTTGATTGAACAGGAAAAGGGTGTTGTCAGCGTCCTGTACAAGTATCTCTGGTTCTTTGGAGATGTGGTTCCGCATCCAGATGGGGCGCCCCAGCACCCCTGCATCGAGCTGAGCAATTGATCCACTTGTGGCCCTGTCTTCCCATTCAGGGTCATACTGCCAGTGCATATTGGTGTAGAAAGCATCGCCCGTGCTGCTGAACTGTGCTCCGAATGCAGGTAATTGCCCGAAAAGCCCGCTCATATCCTCCAGCAGGGCTATGCCACTGCCCGAAAGCTGCGACCTCAATAGCGCCTCGGAAGAAGGAAGTCGTTGATAGCTGAACACATTGAAAGTGGAACTGAACTGATTGAGGAATGTAGCGAAGGCAACGTCCTTGGATAGCGTGCGGTCTGCCTTCAATTGCGTCACATAGCCCTGCACCGCTTCGGCTGTTGCGCCAAAGATGATGTAGTCGTTGTGACGGGTAAAATAGGTGCTTTCCACATCCTTGAATGCACTGCCGAATAGCGCAGGGAGCAGGCCATTAAGTCGCAATTCCCGCACAAGAGCCGTGTCTGAGCCCGATTTTGAAGCCAGTTCGCTCAGCAGCTTATCTGCAAGTTCTGAATCATTCGATTGAAAAACCCCGAAGGTGCGGCCTGTGCCTTTTCCCGAGGCCCCACTGAGTACACAGCTGCCGAATTGGCCACCCATCCACGGGAGGAAATGGTCGCTCACATTGGCACCTATCTGCCTGTTGATAGCGGCAAGTGCTGTATCGTGCGTGGCTGTAGTACCTCGGGATGCAAGCAGTCCATCATGGTCCTGGAGCAGTTTGCGCATATCGCTGGCACCGAACATGAGAAACGAGGCCACCTGCGATGGTATGACCTCGTGGAAGCTTAGCTGCTGCGGTGCTTGATCCTTGAAAAGCGCGAGCAGTGAAGGAACCGTGTCGGAAGTGTAGGTGAAGCCATTCATCACCGGGCCTTCTGCGCGTGTGCTCACATCGAGCGCTATCCAGGTGCCAAGGTCGTTCCACAGCGAAGATGTGCGAAATGCATCGCAAGGCAGATGCAGGTATAGGTTCATCTGCACGTTCTTGCCTGCCGAGGCGCGGGCGGTCTGCAATTGCTTGTCGGCATGGAGCGATCTGCCGCCCTCCAATGCTTCCAGCGAGGCAGTGAGCAGTTTGGGACTGTCGGCCGCAAGGATGAGCCCATAGGCCACCGCTACACTGAGTCCCAGATTGGCATTCACATAGCGTGACGTTGTGCCTTGCTGTTCCTTCAGAAATCCATTGTCCTGCAGCAGCCTTGCTATGCCTTCTTCCAGGTCATCGTTGGAAGGTGCATTCTTGGGATGAATAATGGTGAGCAGGCCTACGCTCGAATCTATCGGGGTGGAATGGACGGAGTGGAGGATGGTCGCCTCTTGCAGCAGTTCGTTGGTGCGGAAGAGCGAATCGAGCAGCACACTGCGTTTCAGTGGGCCACTGAGGTAGGACGAACCATGGATGAGCTGCAGGTAAGGCACCTCGGTCATGGGCCCCAAGGCAGTGCGCAGGTCGGTGAATTCGAGGATGAGGTCGGCAGTGGTGGGCACAGCCTCCAAGGGTTGCGCCAGACGTTCATCAGCCTTATTGATCCAAAAGAATGCACCAATGGCACCTATCAGCGCAACAACAGCTATGGAGATGAGGACGATGCGTTTCAACGGATGGGCAGGGGCAGTACACGTTCCCAGTAACGCGTGGGCGCAAATTTAACATATAGAACGAGGCCTGTCAGGTGATAATGATCACCATTGGAGGCAGTTCAATACCCCAACAGATCCCCGATGGCCTTACTGACCTTCTCTTCCGATGGGATCATGGTGGCCTCCAAGGTGCTGTTGAGCGGTATGGCGGGCATATCCTCCGACCCGATGACACGCACAGGTGCGTCCAACGCCTCGAAACATCTGTCGGAAATGCGGGCAGCCAAGCTCTGGGCGAATGAGTTGGACACAGGTTCCTCGGTCACCACTAGGCAGCGGCCATGCCTGCGGGCGGTGGCATACATCAGTTCCTCATCCAAAGGTTGCAGGGTGCGCAGGTCGATGATCTCCACCTGCCCTTTATAGGTCTTGGCGGCATTCTTGGCCCAATAGACCCCACGGCCATAGGTGATGATGCCAATGCTCTGGCCCTTGGCAATGGAAGCGGCATCGGCCTCGATCACTATCCGCCCTTTGCCGAAGGGGATCACATAATCCTCGCTCGGCTCTATGGTGCGCGCCTCCTCAGTACCTTTTATCTTGCTCCAATAAAGGCCCTTGTGTTCCAGCATCACCACAGGGTTGGGGTCGTAGTAGGCCGCCTTTATCAGTCCTTTCAGGTCTGCACCAGTGCTCGGATAGGCCACCTTGATGCCTTTGATGTTGCAAAGCACGCTCTCCACGCTGCTGCTGTGATACGGTCCTCCGCTGCCATACGCCCCGATGGGCACCCGCAGAATGCAGCTCACCGGCCATTTGCCATTGCTGAGGTAGCACGAGCGGCTCACCTCGGTGAAAAGCTGGTTGAGCCCCGGCCAGATGTAGTCCGCAAACTGCACCTCTACGATGGGCTTCAGCCCTGCGGCACTCATGCCCACGGTGCTGCCGATGATGAACGCTTCCTGAATGGGCGTATTGAACACCCGATGGTCGCCAAAGGTCTCGGCAAGGGTGGCCGCTTCGCGGAACACACCGCCCAGTCTGCGGCCCACGTCCTGGCCGTAGAGCAGACATTCGGGGTGCTTGCTCATCAGTTCGCGGATGGCGAAAAGCGCGCTGTCCACCATCACGGTCGGTTCTTTGCCAGCGGGTGTGCGTTCGCCTTTTTCCTCGGTGATGGGCGTTGGGGCATACACGTGGG
>JBFYQB010000062.1:0-15283 GCA_041302955.1 Flavobacteriales bacterium | reverse complement strand
TTCGGTATGCTCTACTGGCTGTTCCCTAAAATGTGGAACACCAAGCTGCACTCCCTCAAACTGGCCAACACGCACTTCTGGTTGGGCACAATGGGCATCCTGTTCTATGCGCTGCCGATGTATTGGGCAGGATTCACACAGAGTCTGATGTGGAAGGAATTCACAGCCGAAGGCTTCTTGGCCTACCCGAACTTCTTGGAGACGGTAACACAGCTCAAGCCGATGTATGCCCTGCGTGCATTCGGTGGTGCCATCTACCTGACCGGTGTACTCATCATGATCTTCAACCTTATCAAGACCGCCAAGAGTGGTGTATTTGAGGCCAACGAACCTGCCGAAGCTGCTGCTCTTGAGAAGAATGTGAGCATCAAAGGCGAGAGCTGGCACCGCACGATGGAGCGCAGACCTGTGCAGATGCTTGTTGTCAGTCTGCTGGCTGTGAGCATTGGAGGTCTTATCGAGATAATCCCGACCATGCTTATCGAAAGCAACATTCCTACTATCACCTCTGTGAAACCATACACACCGCTTGAGATAGAAGGTCGTGACGTGTATATCAAAGAGGGCTGCAACAACTGCCACTCGCAGATGATACGCCCATTCCGTTCTGAGACCGAGCGCTATGGTGAATACAGCAAGGCCGGTGAGTTCGTGTACGACCACCCACACCTCTGGGGATCGAAACGTACAGGTCCGGATCTTCACCGCATAGGTGGCAAGTACAACGACAGCTGGCACTACAACCACATGTACGATCCTGGCAGCCTATCGCCTGGCACCATCATGCCAAGCTACCCATGGCTCATCGACAAGACCGTGGACAGCAGCATGACACCGAAGAAGATAAAGGCGATGCGCACATTGGGCGTGCCTTATCCTGAGAACTACGAGACGCAAGCAGTGGCCGACATGCAGAAACAGGCTCAGACCATGGCCGACAACCTGAGCAAAGAAGGTATAGAGGTGCTTCCTGAGTCTGAGATGGTGGCACTCATCGCCTACCTGCAACGCTTGGGTACAGACATCAAGAAATAAGCGCACACTGAACGCCAAAAGCTCAAGAAAATGCTCAAGTTCGTAAAGCACCACATGGAGACCATAGTTGGTATAGAGATATACCCGATACTCTCCTTCATCATTTTCGCCACCATGTTCGCAGCGGTAATCGCCTATGTGATATGGCAGCGCAAGTCGCACTTCGACCACATGGGCATGCTACCCATGGAAGATGGACATATCGACAATCTGCAAAACTGAGAAACGATGAAACGAACAACCAAACAACGTATAGCCAGCCTGATGCTCGCCATGATGGCATCGCCAGTTGCAATTTTCGCACAAGCGGCAGAGAAGGATTTCACACCGCCATGGCGCAATGTGGTGAGCGCAGATGACACGTTCATCTTTTATGTGCTGGCCGCTTTCGCAGTGCTGCTGCTCGTGCTTATCTGGACGGTATCCAGCGTTACCAAGGGCCTGACATCTGACAGTACGATCTGGAAAGACCGGTGGAATGCCAACACTTTGGCCGCTCTGGTAGCCCTTGGCAGTCTGCTTGCATTCCCTACCGTATCCATGGCTGCTGATACCACAGCACCCGCAGCTCCATGGTTCGAAATGTCTGATGGCCTGTTCTGGATAATGCTTGCCATCAATGCATTTCTTGTCATGGTATTGCTGCTCATGTTCTACAACCTGAGCCTGCTTATCAAGGCCCTGCGCCCAGCATCGCAAGTAGTGGAGCCTACCTTGTTCGAAAAGATAGAGAAAGCCTTGACCGCCTCTGTGCCAATTGAACGTGAGGCCGACATCATGACCGACCACTCTTATGACGGCATCCGCGAACTGGACAATCGTCTTCCACCGTGGTGGGTCTACATGTTCTATATCTGCATCGTATTTGCAGGTGTCTATCTGTATCACTTCCAAGTGAGCGCAATTCCGGGTCTGGATAAACTGATCCTGTTGGGCCCTGTGGAAAAAGGAAGTCAGGTGGAACAGTATGAACTTGCCATGGCCGAGGCCGACAGTGCAAAGGCTGCCTATCAGGCCTCTGCCGCCAATCTCGTGGACGAGAACACAGTGACCTACCTTACCGATGCCGCAGCTTTGGCCAAAGGCGAAGAAACCTTCAAAAGCCTATGCGCTGCCTGTCATAATGCCAACGCTGCCGGAGCCCCGAATTCTGTGGGTCCGAACCTGCGCGATGAGTTCTGGATACATGGTGGAGGCATCAACAACATCTTCAAGACCATCAAATACGGTGTTCCTGCCAAAGGCATGATATCGTGGGAAGCACAGTTGAGCCCTTCGCAGATGCAGCAGATAGGCAGTTGGCTCTGGTCACTGCAAGGCAGTCCTGTTGAAGGAGGCAAAGAACCTCAGGGCGACAAGTGGTCTGAGGCAGCAGTAGCAGCACCAGCAGACACCACAGCAGTTGTGCCAGATAGTACCAGCGTGGCCACGGTCAAATAATCGCATCGATCCCAATCCCCAATTCGGATACTCATGAGCACTGAATCAACCAACTCGAACAGTTCAGATCCTTCCATATCCTCCAGTGGAGAGGCGGCCTTCCGCGACCGTCTCTCCACATTGGATTCCAAAGGGAAGCGCAAATGGATCTATCCTAAGAAAGTATTCGGGAAGTATTTCAACGCAAGGACATGGCTCAGCTATGTCCTTCTTGCGTTGTTGTTCGTAGGTCCATATCTGCGCGTAGGTGGCGAGCCTTTACTGATGTTCAACATCCTTGAACGGAAGTTCGTCATCTTCGGCAAGATCTTCTGGCCACAGGATTTCTATCTCTTTGGGCTTGCGATGGTCACCATGGTGGTGTTCGTCATCCTGTTCACGGTAGTTTTCGGCAGGCTTTTCTGTGGATGGGTATGTCCGCAGACCATCTTCATGGAGATGCTATTCCGCAAGATCGAGTATTGGATCGAGGGCGATTGGAAGCACCAGCAGAAACTCGATGCCCAGAAATGGGACGCGGAAAAGATCCGTAAAAAGGGATTGAAACACACCCTCTTTTTCGGTATCTCCTTCTTCATATCGAATACCTTCCTTGCTTACATCATTGGCAGCGATCAGCTAATAGATATCGTCACCTCGCCACCAACAGATCACTTGGCGGGTTTCGTGGCCATCTTGGTGTTCACATTCGTGTTCTATGGGGTGTTTGCCAAAATGCGCGAGCAGGTCTGCACCAATATCTGCCCCTATGGTCGCCTTCAGGGAGTGCTGCTAGATCGTAATTCGATGATCGTGGCCTATGACCACAAACGGGGCGAGAACCGATCGCTATGGCGCAACAACGAAAACAGAAAAGCTGCTGGCAAAGGCGACTGTATCGATTGCCACCAATGTGTGGATGTATGCCCAACAGGCATCGACATCCGCAACGGCACACAGTTGGAATGCATCAATTGCACTGCCTGCATAGATGCTTGTGATACAGTGATGACCAAGGTCGGTCTACCGACATCGCTCATCGGCTATAAGAGTGAGGAGAGCATCAACACCGGTGTACGCTTCAAGTACACCACACGGATGATCGCCTATACCGTAGTGCTTACCGTGCTTGTAGGTGTAATGATAACGCTGATAGCAACTCGGGCCGATGTGGGTGCAACCGTACTGCGCACTCCCGGCATGCTGTTTCAAGAGCATGATGGAATGGTCAGCAATCTCTACAATTACAAGATCATCAACAAGACCGGCAAAGAGATGCCACTTGAGCTGCGCCTGATGGAAAATGAAGGCAGTCTGCGCCTGATCGGAGAATTGCCAAGTGCACCACCGGCCGGGGTGGCAGAAGGCGCTCTTTTCATCGACATTCCTCGCAGTGCTGTAAAGGGTCGCAAAACAGATGTGACCATCGGCATCTATTCTGAAGACCGCTTGGTGCGAAAGATGAATACCAGTTTCATTGGCCCTATTCCCGGTTCAAAGGCGAAGGATGAACACCATGGCGATAAGGAGCAGGAAGAAGAGGACAAAGAGGAAGAAACGGTAACAGAAACAGACAATTAGGCCATGGAAAACACAAATTCGCAACGGGATAATACCACTGGGACAGAGGTGAATAAACCATCTGCTTTCAACTGGGGTCACAAGATTGCTCTTGTGTACATAGGCTTCGTTCTTTTCATGGTCGGTCTGGTGGTGATGGCCTTCCAACAGAAGTTTGACCTTGTGGCGGATGATTATTACGAACAGGAAATAGCCTATCAGGGCAGGATAGACCAAATGGACAACGCCCGTTCTCGCAACATGGAAGTATCGTTTGCACAATCGGATGCTCAGATGACCGTCCGATTCCCATCTCCATCCACGCAAGTGAAGATCCATTTCTTCCGACCATCCAACAAGACAATGGATCTGCTCCAAGAAGCCGCTCAGGTGGACAGCACTCTTGGCATACCGGCAGAAAAATTATCGTCTGGAAAGTATATCGCCAAAGTGGAGTGGCAGGCCAATGGCGAGACCTACTATCAGGAAAAGACCGTATTGATAAACTGAAACGGGGACGATGTTCATTCCTGCATTCATCATAGGCGCTCTTGGCAGTTTCCATTGCATCGGCATGTGTGGGCCGATAGCGATGGCTGTGCCTTTGGGCCGCAATGGTGGTGTGCAGGGCTTGAGCAGGGGACTGATCTATAATCTCGGTCGCATTTTCACCTACAGTGTTCTTGGCCTCATAGTTGGGCTGTTGGGTCAGCGATTGGCCCTTGGAGGCTACCAACAAGTGCTTTCCATCACTATCGGCATTCTCATTCTTTTAGGGGTGATATTGCCGCGCCAATTGACCAAGCATGTGGATCCGACCTCTACAATGGCCACTGTGCTCATGAAGGCAAGGTCCACATTCGGGGCCGCTATGCGTTCGCAATCGCTATTGGGCCCCTTGACATTGGGACTTATGAACGGTCTTCTACCCTGCGGAATGGTATATGTTGGGCTGGCAGGGGCACTGGCAGTAGGTGACGCGATGGACAGCGCTATGTTCATGGCAGCATTCGGTATGGGCACACTTCCAATGATGATCGCGGTCCACTTGGCCGGAGACCTCATATCCCTCAACCTACGCAGTCGCATAAGAGGAATGCTGCCCTATGCAATGGCCGTAATGGGCATTTTATTCGTGCTTCGAGGCATGGGGTTAGGAGTGCCCTACATCAGTCCGAGTTTCAATACCACAACAGGAGGCGTGGAACAATGCCATGCCCAACAATGAATATGCAAGATTCCAGGATGGACTCCCAATTGATCCGCAAATACAATATCGCAGGCCCTCGCTACACGAGCTATCCCACGGTGCCTTATTGGGACGATGCCACTTTCGGTACTGACAAATGGATGCAGCATGTTCGGGACTCTTTCGACAGCACCAATATGCAAGAGGGAATAAGCCTGTATGTGCATCTGCCGTTTTGTGAGAGTCTCTGTACATACTGTGGTTGCAACAAACGCATTACCCGCAATCATGGCGTTGAGATGCCTTACATCGAGGCCGTTCTGAAGGAATGGGAACTGTATCGCAACCTCTTTGATACTGCACCACGCATCAGCGAGCTCCATTTGGGCGGAGGAACTCCCACGTTCTTTTCTCCAGAAAATCTTAGACTTCTGATGAACGGGCTGAAAGGTCATGCTATTCTGGACACTAAGGCTGAACTCAGCTTTGAGGCTCATCCCAACAACACCACGCAGTCTCACTTGGAAGAACTGCATTTCCTCGGCTTCCGGAGGCTTAGTCTCGGTGTTCAGGATTTCGACCCAGCCGTGCAGTTGGCCATCCATAGGATACAGCCGTTTGAGAAAGTGAAACACGTGACCGATCTGGCACGCGGAATAGGCTATACCTCCGTGAATTTTGACCTGATATACGGGCTTCCGAAGCAGACCAGACAGACTGTGCGCGATACCATTGTACGCACATTGGAACTAATGCCCGACCGTATAGCATTCTACAGTTACGCTCACGTGCCATGGGTAAGCCCCGGCCAGCGCGGATACTCGGATGCCGATCTTCCGTCAGATGAGCAGAAGCGCGAACTGTACGAAATCGGGAAAGAGCTGTTCATCGAGGCAGGCTACTTGGAGATCGGCATGGATCACTTCGCCCTGCCAGACGAAGCCCTGAGCATTGCTGATAGAAATGGGACTTTGCATCGCAATTTCATGGGATACACCACACGGAGCACCCATCTAATGATAGGATTGGGTGTCTCGGCCATCAGCGATGCTTGGACCGCTTTTGCCCAGAATGAAAAAGTGGTTGAGGATTACATCAGCAGAGTTGCGTTGGGCGAACTGCCCGTATTCCGCGGTCATATGCTGACAGATGAGGACCTGCAGATACGCCAGCACATACTTGATATCATGTGCAGGCATCATACAAGTTGGAAGGACAACACCAGCTTTCCAATAGGCATGAGTGACCTGCTGAACCGTCTTCGCGAACCCATAGCCGATGGACTTATCTCGCTTCACCCGGACGGGCTGGACGTTACCCCTAAGGGACGGCCATTCATACGCAATATCTGTATGGCACTTGACGCCCGTCTTTGGCGCAACGAACCAAAGGGAAAAGTATTCTCTTCCACCGTTTGAACCTAATGAAGGGCGGCTTGAATATTCTGGCATTTCTATAAATATCCCACCGCTTTTTGCGTTTGAAATTCTCGATCCCGAAAAATCTTTAGATTCGGGCTTCCTTCATGCGCTCCATCATCCTCCTTTTCTTCGTTGTGCATTCGTTCGCTGCCATTGCGCAGAGCGAGCTGCAAAAAGGCATTGGATGGTTCGAGCAGCGCACCGAAGGAGCCATGGGCATACGTGCCAAGCGGGAACCGATAGACAGGGCCATAGCACATCTGCGCAACGCAATGGCCGAGCCTCAGCACGAACTTCAGGCAGCCCTGTATCTCTGCCGTAGTTATATTTTCAAAGGTCGATTCGTTGAAACGGAATCGAAATTGAAGAGCCGTTCTTTGGAAGAGGCCAAGATCACAGCAGAGAAAATGCTGAAGAAATACCCCAATAATAGAGAACTCAGATTCGAGCATCTGGCCGGACTTGGGCTATGGGGTGAGAGTATAGGGATTTTCCGAGCGGCCAAAGAAGGCATTGCCACACGCATGAAAGAGGCGTGCGAGATCATGATCCGTATCGACCCTGAATTCATGAACGGTGTAGGCAAACGCTCGCTGGGCGTGCTCAACTATAAAGTTCCTGCCATTCCATTCATCATCAGTTGGCCTGACAAGAAGCTTTCTCTTGCTCTACTTGCTGAAGTGATGAAGAGTTACCCTGATGATATGGCCAGTAATTTCTACTATGCCGAAGCACTCGTTGTAAGCGGTAAAAAAGCAGAAGCAGAGCAGTATCTGAAACGGGTACTTGCGTTCGCTCCGAGCAATGAGCATCTGCTGGAACAGCGCATGTTTCACATCGAGGCCAAAAAACTGCTGCTAGAGATCAAAGGGAAGTAACTTTGCCCATTATGAGAGCTGCACCCCAAATGGTATTGATGATGCTTGTGCTCTGCACTGCATTCTCATCGTGTGACACTGGTTGCATGAAATGCACGGGAATAACAGCAGATAAATTGATCTGCGAAGATGATTACCAAGAAGATGGAGATTACGAAGCAGAGGTCAGAGAATACGAAGAACTTGGTGGTATCTGCGAAGATGAGTAAGCACCTTGTACTATTGGCATCGCTTGGGCTATTTCTGGTCGGTTGTGGCCGATGTCAGGAATGCAGCTATGATGCTGGTGGTTCGGAAACGATCTGCGAAACAGAATTTGACAGCCCTGCTCAATACGAGCAGGCTCTCGACAATGCCGAGGCCAATGGTGCCGAATGCACTGCAAGTAGCAGCATCTGACAACTGCTCATAGCGCTACCCGCATTCAGACATCATTGTGGAAACGCTTGCATAACGGTCTTTCCTGTCCAACACGAGGGCGCAGGTAAACCTAGGATATACGCCAGTGTTGCCGCTGTATCAAAGGTTCTGACCTTACCCAGAATCTCTCCGTGAACCACCTTTTTGCCATTAAGTATCCATGGCACCAAGCGTTCATCAGGCGTATCGCCCCCATGCCCCTTCCCTACTCCACCGTGGTCCGATGTTATGAGTATAACCGTTCTGTCTGCCTTGCCTGACAGTGCTACCGCATTGATAACCTGTCCGATACATCGATCGACCTCCGCTATGGCACTATGATATTCGGGCGTTGTATAACCATATTCATGTCCAGCATGGTCTACATTGTCCAAGTGAATGAATAGTAGTTGAGGAGTATTCTTCTCGAAATAGTTCACTGCTTTACGGGTCATCGAAAAATGTCCACGACCAGATAACGCTGTCAGCAGGTTTGTTCTTGCATGCCGCGAAAGCACACCTTTTTCTATCAACCGACCGAAATCGCGCCAATCGTGAAAACAAGCAATATCAGCCTCAGGTCGCTGCCTGCGCAGCTCACCAAATATGGTTGGCCACATGCCACTTGGTCTGCCATTTCCCCCTTTGCCTTCGCATTCCAAAAGCGTGGAAGCACTACCTGGCTCCCATCCGTTTGAGGTCACACCGTGCAATTCAGGCGGTGCGCCCATGATCATACTTGCCCAATTTGGACTGCTACTCGTGGGCATCACTGCTTCGCAGGCGAATGTATATGCCGCGTGCCTCAGGAGACTATCGATCACAGGTGTTGATGCTGCTTTGATGCCTGCCGGAGTAAGTCCGTCAATACCTATGACAATGACATGATCGGCAATGGGAAGGCCCATTTGCGCGAGCGCAAATGGGCCTTGTATCATGACTGCACCAAAGGCAGCAAGGAATCTGATCAACGAAGAAACCACTTGGCTGCAAACTTGATGAAACTGACCTTGGACTTATCGTATGGTGGGTATTTCTGTTTGACATCGCCAAGATAAGACCTCACCAACACTGGTTTTTTGTGGGAGAATGTGTCGAAACCGAACTTCCCATTGTACCCTCCAATGCCACTATTGCCCACACCACCGAACGGAAGTCCAGGATGGCCGGCATGCACCATCGTTTCATTTACACAGATGGCTCCTGAAGATGTCTCATTCTCCAATCGTTTACGCAAAGTAGCATTGTTGGAAAAGAGATAAAGTGCCAACGGACGTTCGCCACGGTTGATATGATTCACCACTTCATCAAAGCTATCGTAACCGATGATAGGCATAATGGGGCCGAATATCTCTTCCTGCATGGCAGGATGGTCGAGCGTGACATTATCGATCACCGTTGGACTGATATAGCGCTGCGAGGCATCGGTCACACCTCCTGCTATCACATCACCAGTGATCATCTTGGATAGGCGCTGAAAATGACGGTCGCTGATAATGCGGCCGAGATCATTGCTCTTATCTTCTGGCTTCCCGAAAAACTCGGTGATGTTCTGCTTCACCTTTTCCAGAAATTTCACTTTGATCCTGTTATTCACAAAGATGTAATCCGGAGCAATACAGGTCTGACCGGTGTTCACAAACTTGCCCCAAACCAAACGCTTGGCAGCCACATCCATATTGATGTCCTCATCAACAATGCACGGGCTCTTGCCGCCCAATTCGAGGGTGACGGGAGTCAAATGTTTGGCAGCCGCCTGATAAACAATGCGACCAATTTCGGTTCCACCAGTAAAAAGAAGGTAGTCAAAACGCTCCTTGAGCAACTCGGTCGTATCGGAAACCCCGCCTTCTATGCTCACTATATAACGTGGGTCGAAGGTATCGGTGATTAACGCAGTGATGGCCTTGCTGCAAGCTGGCGATATCTCTGATGGCTTGAGCACAGAAGTGTTGCCAGCACACATGGCACCAAGCAATGGGCCGAAAAGATTCTTCACTGGATAATTCCAAGGGGCAATGACCAGTGTCACACCATAAGGTTCAGGAACGATCTTGGCCGACCCAGGCTGAAAGAAAAGTGGCGTTGAAACCCGTTCGGGCTCCATCCAATCAGCAAGATTGCGAATAATGTGATCGATCTCCGCAACGGTCACCTCGATCTCGGTGGCATAAGCCTCCAATTCTGGCTTGTTCAGGTCCGACTTCAACGCAGCCAGCAACGATTTCTCATGCTTGCGGATAGCATTCTTCAGTTTACTCAACTGCTCTTTGCGAAAAGCCAAGGATCTGGTGGCACCAGTATTGAAATACTCGCGCTGTTTTTTCACCACTTGGGCGAACTTGGCCACTGTGGGCTGCTCTAATGTTGCTGTTTCCATGAGGAGAACGGGTTTTAGTAACGGATACCGAGTTTGGAATAAAGTGCACTCATCACCCAAGCCGGACCGATGAGAAAGAACTGAAGATCTTTGGTGAACGATGGTTTCTTGCCTTCCACCTTATGTCCCCAAAATTGAAAGATCCAAGAAACAATGAATACCACAAGCGAAACGGACCACACGGACATTGTGCCATCCAAAAAGTAACAGGCGATCAGGCCAAGTATCGATGTGATGAGCATGCCAACGGCAATGGTAAACGATAAAGAAAGATAGTAGGCAAATACCAGAACTGTGGCGATCATGGCCACATTGAGTTCCTGACCACCAAGAAAATCGAGTGTAGCCCCGAGTTTCACATCCCACAAAAGTCCGATCACACTCAAGAATATGAGTGGAACAAAAACCCAGTGAATGCGCTGATTGGTAGGATTCTGATGACTGGACTTGTACTCAGCCAGCAAGGATGTGAACTTGCTCATTGTTGATGTTCTGGATTGAGAAGTGGTAAAGTTAGTACTTGAACATGAACTGCCCCGAACGGGCTACGTAATTTTCGGCCAAAGAAATTGAGCTTGATGATCGCATTTCAAACTGTATTCGGTGCAGCGCCCGAAGCTGCTTATTTCTGCCCGGGCAGAGTGAATCTCATTGGCGAACACATCGATTACAATGGAGGGTTTGTGCTCCCGGCTGCCATCTCGCTCGGCATAACAGCATACGTTCGTAAGAACGGCACCTCTGAGATGCGTCTCTTCAGCGAAAACGCACCCGGAATCCAGACCGTTTCCCTTGCAGACCTGACTGCAACACCAGGCCACTGGACAGATCATGTGATCGGTGTTCTGCTGGAATTGCGACAGCGTGGAGTTGCTCCGGAAGGATGCGATGCTTATTTCACAAGCACACTGCCCGCGGGTTCGGGCCTTTCCTCATCGGCCGCCATCGAGGTGCTGTGCTTCTATATGTTCACACACTTCTTAAGTGGTACAGCCCCCGACCGCATCACCATGGCCTTGGCCTGTCAAAAAATCGAGAACAGCCATATAGGTGTCAATTGTGGCATCATGGATCAATTTGCCGTGGCCATGGGACAACATGACCATGCTATATTATTGAGTTGTGGAACGTTGGAATTTGCTCACGTTGCAATGGATCTTGGCCAAAATTCCATTGTCATCATCAATTCGCATGCACCGCGCACATTGGCAGGTTCGGCATACAATGCAAGAAGAACGGAGTGTGACGCGGCCTTGCAACTATTGCGCACAAATCGTCCGATAGCGCATCTGGTGGATGCCATCATGCCTGAAGTGGAGACCATCGATAATGATGTTCTAAGAAAACGTGCACGCCATGTTGTATCAGAACACATGCGTGTCATCGCTGCAATGGAGGCTTTACGACTTGGCGACCTGTTGCGCTTCGGAAATCTGCTTAACGCATCCCACGCCTCGCTGCGTGACGATTATGAGGTATCCAGTGCCCAGTTGGATCATATTGTTGCCAAAGCCCAACAGCATACAGGCTGCTTTGGCGCTCGCCTTACCGGTGCAGGTTTTGGGGGATGTTGCATTGCATTGATGAGCAATGATAGCATAGACGATCTGCAAAACCAACTGACCAGCAGTTATCGTGCAGCGTTCGGGCTCGACATCAGTTTTCATCCATGCAAAATCTCCGCTGGCGTTCATTCCCTAACCATTTGATAACATACCTTTAGCGCTTCTCAATCATCAATAATACTTTACCATCCATGAATAAAATCTTTACACTCATTTCATTATGCCTTATCAGTGCTACGAGCATTCAGGCTCAGGACTGTGATGGCACCCGCTATCGTACCTACGACCTGTTTCCCGATGTAGATGTAACTTCGGGTGTACAGTTCGGCTCCAATGTGGCCGTAGGTGGTGGCAATACCGCTTTGCGCATGGACGTGTACGCACCTGCTGGCGACACCCGTACAGACCGCCCTGTGATCATCATGGCCTTCGGAGGTTCTTTCATTTCAGGAACTCGTGCTGATGTGGCTTCGCTCTGCCGCGTTTTTGCAAAAATGGGATATGTTGCCATCGCTCCTGATTACCGCATCGGTTTCTTTCTTCCAAATCAGATAACCACGACCTTGGCTGTGTTCAGAGGAGCGCACGATATGAAATCGGTGATCCGTTTCCTTCGTAAATCTGTGGCTGAGGACGGAAACCCTTACGGTATTGATGCAGAGAAGATCATAGCCAGCGGTATCTCTGCAGGCGCGATCAGTGCAATTCATGCGGCATATCTCGACAAACTTGAAGAGGTTCCTGCCTATATGGAGAATGACACCGCTGGTCTTGGTGGCGTTGAGGGCAACAGCGGAAATCTCGGTTACTCAAGTCGTCCACTGGCTGTGCTCAGCTTTAGCGGCACCATCGGTGATTCGTCTTGGATAGAAACTGGCGACCTGCCTATTTGCAGCGTTCATGAAGAATTGGATGGCACGGTACCTTATAACACTACCGAGGTGAATGTACTTGGAATCGCTACTGGGCTTATCGCATCTGGAAGCCGCGACATTCACGCCCGTGCCGAACATCTCGGCATTGACAACTGCCTGCTGACCTATCCCGGAGTTGAAAACCACGTGGGTTACTTCAGCAGTGGATTCGATCCAGTTGCCTTGGATTTTGCAACCCGTTTCTGTGCCGATATGGTATGTGATGGTGGAAGCAACTGCGGAAGCAATTTCGTAGGCATAGATGATGCTCCGATTTCTTCAGTAGCTCTTTATCCAAATCCGACCAATGGAGACCTGCGCTTCCAAGCTGAGACCATTGGACTGGTGCGTGTTTATGACATGACAGGTCGTTTGGTGCTGTCGGAGTCCACGGCAGTTGGCGTTAATCAACTTGATGTGCGCAGTCTTAATTCAGGAACTTACGTCATGCAATTGATAGGTGACAACGTGGCCACTGCCCGTTTCATAAAGCAATAACAAACGTCCCTTAAGGGATGGAAAAAGAAAAATCCCCGATGCATCTTGGTATGCATCGGGGATTTTCACTTTTCAGTAAGGAGGTAATCAGTCTGCGAACAGCGGCAGACCTTCCATCATGTGGTTCACTTTCTTGCGGCTTTCGGCAATGATGGTGTCGTTGGAAGCATTAGAGATCACGCGGTCCATCAGGTCAACTATCTCGCGGATAGAATCCTCTTTTACGCCACGGGTGGTGATGGCAGGAGTGCCAACACGCATACCCGAAGTGACCATAGGTGGCTGCTCATCGAAGGGCACCATGTTCTTGTTCACCGTGATGTCGGCCTTGATGAGTGCATTCTCCGCATCGGCACCTGTGATGTTCTTGCTGCGCAGATCGATAAGCATGGAATGATTGTCCGTGCCGCCTGAGATGATCTTGTAGCCACGGGCAACGAACTCCTCGGCCATCACCTTGGCATTCTTAACCACCTGAACGCAATAGTCCATGTAAGCATCGCTCAGTGCCTCACCGAATGCTACGGCCTTGCCAGCGATAACGTGCTCCAATGGGCCACCTTGTGTGCCAGGGAACACGGCACTGTTCAGCAACAGGCTCATCTTTTTCAAGGTGCCTTTCTGCGTCACATGTCCCCAAGGGTTGTCGAAGTTCTCGCCCATCATGATCATGCCGCCACGTGGGCCACGTAGGGTCTTGTGGGTGGTGGTGGTCACAATGTGGCAGTCGTCCATCGGGTCGGTGAGCAGACCACGGGCGATGAGTCCGGCCGGGTGGCTGATGTCGGCCATGAGCAATGCGCCCACCTCATCAGCAATGTCGCGCATACGGGCATAGTCCCAATCGCGGCTATAGGCTGAGGCTCCGGCAATGAGCATCTTGGGCTTCACGGCTTTGGCGGTCTTCTCCATCTCGTCATAGTCCACACGGCCTGTTTCGCGGTTCACACCATAGAAGTTAGCCTTGTAAAGGATGCCGCTGTAGTTCACTGGCGAACCATGCGTCAGGTGACCGCCATGCGACAGGTTGAAGCCAAGGATGGCATCGCCCGGCTTCAGACAGGCGAGCATCACAGCGGCATTGGCCTGCGCTCCGGAGTGCGGTTGCACGTTCACAAACTCACAGTTGAAAAGCTCCTTGGCGCGTTCGATGGCAAGGGTCTCTATCTCGTCCACATGCTCGCAACCACCATAATAGCGCTTGCCGGGAAGACCTTCTGCATACTTGTTGGTAAGGATAGACCCCTGGGCTTCCATCACTTGGTCGCTCACGTAGTTCTCGGAGGCGATCAGTTCTACGCCTTCGGTCTGGCGTGCGCGTTCCTTTTTGATGAGGTCAAAAACTGCTGTGTCTCGTTGCATGTGGAAATTGAATGGTTCTGTTTGAAGCCGCAAGTTTTACATTCGTGCGGCAAACAAAAGTAGCCTCCCACACCAACCCGCAAGGTCAAATGAAAAATAGGATCACAGAACTTTTCGACATCCAATATCCGATCATTCAGGCGGGTATGATCTGGTGCAGCGGTTGGCGATTGGCCAGTGCGGTGAGTAATGCTGGCGGCCTGGGCATCATCGGTTCGGGGAGTATGTATCCTGATGTGCTGCGCGAACACGTCCGCAAATGCAAAGCCGCAACCGACCGTCCTTTCGGGGTCAATGTCCCGTTGCTCTATCCCGACATCGACAAGCACATCCAGATCATCATTGAAGAAAAGGTTCCCATCGTGTTCTCCTCTGCTGGAAGCCCGAAAAAGTGGACACCCTTATTAAAGGAACATGGCATCACGGTGGTACACGTGGTGGCCAGCTCCATCTTGGCCAAGAAATGTGAGGAGGCAGGCTGCGATGCTGTGGTTGCCGAAGGCTTCGAGGCCGGAGGACACAATGGCCGCGAAGAGACCACCACCATGGTGCTCATTCCGCAAACGGTGCAAGCGGTGAATATCCCCGTCATAGCCGCAGGAGGCATCGGCTCAGGACGAACCATGTTGGCCGCAATGGCCTTGGGAGCGGAGGGCGTGCAGA
>JBFYQB010000061.1:0-5545 GCA_041302955.1 Flavobacteriales bacterium | reverse complement strand
AGGTGCTACGGGTGCTACGGGTGCTACGGGTGCTACGGGTGCTACGGGTGCTACGGGTGCTACGGGTCAACAAGGTGCTACGGGTGCAACAGGTCAACAAGGTGCTACGGGTGCTACGGGTGCAACGGGAGCAACGGGAGCAACGGGTGCAACGGGAGCAACGGGAGCAACGGGAGCAACGGGAGCAACAGGAGCAACAGGAGCAACAGGAGCAACAGGTCAACAAGGAATTCAAGGCCCAACGGGTGCGATTGGCCCCATGGGCCCCACTGGTTTGACAGGTGCGACAGGTGGACAAGGTGCGACAGGTCAACAAGGTGCGACAGGTCAACAAGGAATTCAAGGTGAAACAGGCCCAACAGGTGCAACAGGTCAACAAGGAATTCAAGGTGAAACAGGTGCAATCGGTCCTATGGGCCCAACTGGTTCGATAGGTGCAACTGGTGCAATTGGTCCTATGGGCCCAATTGGTTTGACAGGTCCACAAGGTCCACAAGGTCCGCAAGGTCCGCAAGGTTCCGAAGGTCCACAAGGTTCCGAAGGTCCGCAAGGTCCGCAAGGTCCGCAAGGTCCGCAAGGTCCACAAGGTCCACAAGGTCCACAAGGTCCACAAGGTGGAGGTGAGATCCCAGTTCAGAAAGTTTGTGTCGATAAAGCAGATAAGTCACGTGTTCATTGGGGGAGCTGCGAAGAGTTAAATCTCAAGGGCACTGACCATGAAATTTTTGCAAAGAATTAGGTATCCAATCATGGGGCGCTCGACCACCCTCATTTATGGATGACTAAAACTGAGTGATCGCGAACAAGTCTTAGGTTGTCCGGTTGATCAGACGAGACCTCATTGAAGATTATTAATGACCAATGAAATCGACCTGCCTGACTTAAACCAACCTGAGTATGCAGACCGAAGGCAAATAGCCTTCGAAGAGTCTAAGCAAGTATGGGAAAAACTCTCGAATCACTTTAGATCAATGCAATTCAAACCTAGTGAAGTTGATAATCGAGGCGGAGTAATACTTGCATCAGGACGAATCGATGTTGACGACTCCAGAAGCCCGCTACATTCTCGAATCAATGTTGGTATAACTTCCAAAGGAAGTTACTATTCTCTCAATACAGGAAAGTACATACTTGCACCGATGCTAGCTATCAAAATGGCAAATCTTGTTATAAGAGAGAATCTTAAATAATAACTTGATTTAGAGAGATACCTTTGCCTCAACTTTGACTTGGAGGGATATTGAATTGAAGCGCAATCTCACTCAGCTCAGTCACTTTACAACTTTGGTGCAAAATAAGTTGTCATCTGATTTCTATTTGGTTGCCAAGATATTCATCATCTCTAGATTTTTTTACTATGGGGTTGTAGTTGCTGTGGTGTATATGCAAGATCTAGGTTTTAAGCCGAGTATTTTGTGCAAGTATGACTGCGGGTGGTATTCATCAATAACATCTATTGGATATATGAAAACCGCACTTACTGAAGGTCAAGTTGGGGCAGCAAATTGGGCATTTTTTCCATTACATCCATTAATTGTCAAAGCTCTCTCCGATTTAACGTTTATTCCTGTTTTAGGAGTTGCCTACTTACTTGGGAATCTCTTTTTGTTTGGCGCATTGATTTATCTGTATAAATACATTTCAATTATGTTTTCAGTCACCGCTGCTCGGAATACCGTAATTTTGATTGCGGTTTCTCCAGTAAATGTCTATTTCACATCGTTTTATACCGAGTCACTATTCTTGTTCTTATCATCTGCAGCTATTTATTATGCAAACCAAAGGCGTTGGATTCTCGGTGGCATTTTAGGTTCACTACTTGGAGCAACCAGAACTACTGGATTTCTTATCGGACTTATTTTCATTGCAATTTTTGTTTTCAATAAGGATTGGAAACGTGAAGATTCCAAGCTACGCAGTTTCCTACTTTCACTCACACTTATTCCAGTAGGCCTTGTCACATATATGATTTTTCTTCATTATCGAACTGGTGATTACCTTGCTTTTTATCATACCCAGAAGGCGGGATGGGGATGGGCTCAAAACAGCTCGCCATTATGGATCATAGATAGTTTGCGTTGGTTGATTGATGGCCAATTGTTTGGCTCGATATTTGTAAAAGTGATGCATATGGTTTTAATCATGGCCTGTTTCGCATGCCTCTACTTTCTGCTCAAGAAGCGTTATATAGAAGTCTTAGTTATTTTGCCAATCACTCTCTTTACGCTTAATTCGACTATGTTTTCTTACAGATTCTTCTTGGGGTTATATCCAATCTATCTAATGCTTGCTCTTCTTAGTGAGAGAAGAAAGTGGGTGTTTGGGGCTCTTCTCGCATGTGAAGTAGCCATTATGCCGCTTGCGGTTCATCTCTGGGTAACTGGTTTTGGACCTGTATAGATATGAGTTACACCCAGTTTGTGTATGTACGGGTCAGCAAATTCGTAGACATTGTGTCGTTAGGCTAGTTATGATCAGCTCCAGAACAAAACCGATGAAGGGTTGATTGTGTCCAATTTTCTTACTGAAGCCATAGAAATTCAAAACGATTTGGCCGCAATTCGCCGACACATACATCAAGAGCCAGAGATTGGATTAGACCTACCTAAGACTCAGGCAAAGATTGTGGCGGCCCTCGATGGCCTAGGACTTGAAATTTCGACAGGAAAATCACTGAGCTCAGTAACTGCTGTCTTGCGTGCTGGGAATTCCCAAAAGACGGTGTTGTTACGTGCTGATATGGATGCTCTTCCTGTTACAGAGCTAGCTGATCTTCCATACAAGAGTCAGATTGATGGGGCTATGCATGCATGCGGTCACGATTTGCATGTTGCAATGTTGATTGGTGCGGCTAGATTGCTGGTTAAGAATAAGTCAGAACTCAACGGCGATGTGGTCTTAATGTTTCAACCAGGTGAAGAAGGCTTCGATGGTGCGGGACATATGATTAAAGAAGGCGTCTTGACTGCAAGCGGAAGAAAAGCCGATACAACCTACGGAATTCACGTGATGTCATCTGCAATCCCAAGTGGAACATTTACTACCAAGCCTGGAACCATGATGGCCTCTGCCGATGAGATTCATGTAACTGTTGTCGGCATGGGTGGACACGGATCACAACCTCATACTGCAAAAGATCCAATTCCAGTGGCCGCCGAAATGGTAAGTGCTTTGCAGTTATTGGTTACTCGCTCTTTTGACGCTTTCGATCCAGTAGTAATCACTGTCGGTCAATTTCACGCTGGTACTAAGGCAAATATAATTCCGGATACCGCTGAATTCCAAGCAACCATTCGTACCTTTTCTCCTGAGAATAGAGATCGCATCAAGAGTGAAGCAGTCCGCTTGTGTAAGTCAATTGCAGAAGGTTACGGCCTTAAGGCTGACGTTAAGGTTGTCGAGCAGTATCCCGTCACAGTAAACAACGATGCTCATGCACAATTTGTAGGCAAAGTTGCAGCCGAACTCTTTGGCAATGAGGCGTATATGGATATGCCACACCCAATTGCGGGAGCTGAAGATTATTCACGCGTGCTAGAAGCAGTCCCAGGTTCTTACGTGTTCCTTGGCGCATCTGTTGATCAAGACTTCACTAAATCAGAGGTGAATCACTCACCTCGAGCGATGTTTGACGATGCCGTGCTGTATCGAGGAACTGCCCTTCTGAGTGAATTGGCAGTGCGATCACTTAAAGAAATGGTTTGATGTTATATCCAGAACAATTACAGGACCTTTGAAAAGAATGACTTTGTCCGCTCATGTTCTGGATTATCTAAGAGTTGATCTGGTGGACCAGTTTCAACTATGAGTCCGGCATCCATAAAGGCGACTGTGTCTGCAACTTTGCGAGCAAATCCCATTTCGTGAGTTACCACGATCATTGTCATTCCTGAGTTTGCAAGATCCTGCATCGCTGTGAGAACTTCTCCGACTAGCTCAGGGTCAAGGGCTGAGGTTGGCTCATCAAATAACATGAGCTTTGGTCTCATTGCTAGCGCACGAGTGATAGCCACACGTTGTTGTTGTCCACCCGAGAGTTGCTTAGGCAAACTATCTTCACGACCTGAAAGGCCCACTAGTTCAAGGAGCTCACGAGCATGGATGACAGCCTCTTCTTTTGAGATTTTTAAGACTCTCGTAGGCGCTTCAATGATATTTTCAAGCACGGTCATGTGCTGAAAGAGATTGAAACTCTGAAAGACCATTCCGATCTCAGCACGCTTACGACAACCTTCGCGATCGGTAAGTTCGTATAAACGACCCTTCTTCTCCTGGTATCCAACAAGTTCCCCATGAACGTATAAGCGACCAGAATTAATCTTCTCCAAATGATTGATGCAGCGTAGAAATGTAGATTTTCCAGATCCAGATGGGCCAACCAAGCAAGCCACTTCACCTGGCTTTACCTGCATATCTATTCCCTTAAGGACTTCAACATGACCATATGACTTTCGGACACCTTCAACTCTTAGTGCAGGCTCAATCATTTTCGTTCACCTTCCCTGCTTCCTCTGGCAGTGATCTGGTCCTGCGCGTTGAGACTCTGCCGGTAAAGCGTTGAGTAAATGAAATTCGCTCTCGCTTGCCTTCTGTGAAGTGTCGCTCAAGAAAGAATTGTCCGAAAGTCAATACTGATGTAATTCCCAGGTACCACAAACTTGCGACTAATAGCAATGGCATAGTTTCGAATGTACGCGCATAAATTGTCTGCGCGGTATAGAGTAGATCGGCAAGGGCCAGAACACTCACCAAGGATGTAGTTTTCAACATAAGAATTGTTTGATTACCGGTTGGAGGGATAATCACCTTTACAGCCTGAGGCAAAATAACTCGACGCAGTGTTTGTATATGTGTCATACCTAGAGCCTTTGCAGACTCTGATTGTCCTCGATCAATTCCGGCTATGCCGCCGCGAACAATCTCTGCCATATATGCACCTTCGTTAAGTGCTAGACCAAGAATTGCGACTGCAAATGGGGTAATGAGCTCATTGGCATTGCCTTGCCAGAAAGTGGGGCCGAATGGAATCCCGATAGAAATCTCAGGATAGAGAGCGGAAATGTTGTACCAAAAGATCAATTGAACGAGCAATGGTGTGCCGCGGAAGAACCAGATGTAGATCCAGGCCGCACGCGCCAGCACACGGTTAGAAGAGAGACGCATTATCGCCAAGATGATTCCAATAAGAATTCCGAGAAACTGTGCGACAACGGTAAGAATCAAGGTCAGACGCAGACCATCCAAAATTGGATCGCTGATGATGTATTCACCAACGATGCCCCAACGAAATCTGGGATTTGTGATGAGCGATTTCACCATAACCATCGCTACAAGAAGCAGGAATACGGTTGCAACCCATCGTCCATAGTGTCGGATTGGGACTGCGTTGAGGATTGTTGCCTCAGAGTTTACTGGGGTAGGCGAGATTGGACCCTGTTCTTTATTCGAATCCAATCCCGCTACCTCCATTTTTATCGTGTACTTATGTTAATTTCTGCTTTGGCACGTGCTAGCTTTTGGATATTCCACTTTGTGAAGATGGTGG
>JBFYQB010000060.1:0-2613 GCA_041302955.1 Flavobacteriales bacterium | reverse complement strand
ATCTCCATGAATTCCAGTGCATCCTTGCGGGCCTGATCGCTCATGTGAGTAATGTCGGTCATCACGCCTGCGTTGGCCAGCCACAGAATGGCCTGCTTGCCGTGCTCCTTCAGCCCGCGCTTTTCTTCCCTCCGGAAATGCGCCCCAAGGTTGAGCAGATGCGTGGCAAACCCCGGACGGATGCCCGAGCCGCCATATTTCCAATCCACCAGATGGATGAGGGTGATGAAGGCCACGCCCTGATCGGCCCAGAACTGCGCATCGGCCTGACTGTTCACCAGATTACGCCCACCCTCAATGCAATGCACGAAGATGGTCTTGTCGGTGTTGTGCACCAGATCGCGCACCTCCTGAGGCGATCGGCCCACGGCAAAATGCTCGGAGTTCTCGGCCACGAACTTGTTCACATACTCGATCTGACTCATGATGAGCCGCCTTGCCTTCTTCGGACTGCCGATGTTCTCTTGTGTCAATGCGCCCACCGCAAGGATCCGCGCCCCTTTGTTGCCCTTGAAATAGTTCGCGTAGCAGATATTGTTGAGCAGATGCTTGTGGCTCAGCTTGGGCGGATTGGCCTCGTCAAAGAACGTAAGCCCCGGCTCGAAGAACTTGTACGTCAGATGCATGCAGGGATGCAACTGCAGGTCCATGTATTCATCTATCGGCTGTGCCGAAGAAGGAAAATGGAAGATGGAAAGGAGGAGAAGGGGGAGGAGGGAGCGCATAGCTAAATTGGAAATACCGGCAATCAGCGTTTGTGAACAACCAGCTCTGTCGGGTGCATCTCCACGAGGTCTGCCTGCTCAAAATAGACTTCAAGAACACCATGGTGTGCCCTGAAAATATCGAGCAGCACTCTGTTCTTGATGTTCCCGGTTCTTACGATCAGCAATTTTCGAGGTATGCCATTGATAAGATGGGAAGCCAAGAAATCGGTGTCCTTTGAGATGACTATGCGATCTTCCTTTTCGGAGAGTTCTCTGATCGCACCGTCAGGCGTACTGTTCTTCAATGGTAGATGGAGCGTGTGAGTGGCATCATGCCCGAGACCATTCAACACCTCCACCAGCCTTACAGGCAATTGTGCATCAATGAGGAACCTCACGATGCCAATCGATAGATGCTGTTCACGCTGGTGAGCTTGGCCGCATATTCCATACAGGCCAGAAAGTCCTCCGCCTCAAGATCCGAGTAATCCTCCAGCAGTTCTTCGATCGTCATGCCCGAAGCCATCAGTTCCAACATGTGCTCCACGGGATAGCGTAGCCCGCGTATGGTTGGCTTTCCATGACAGATCTCGGGATCGATGGTGATGCGTTGGAGGAGTGTGCTGCTCATCTGATGGACGTTCTTGTCAAGCAAAAGTACGACCTACACCCTAAAAGGCGTATCAATGCACAGGCTGCAATCTATGTTTCAGCAGCGCGATGATGTCCTCGCGGGTCATATCGCCATTGAGGTCAACAAACTTGTCGGCCATCTTCGCATAATCGCTGAACAGGATGAGGAAGAACACCTCAAAAGCCTGCGTGTCGCGGAAAATAATGGCACGGTTGGCCTTGTATTCCTCAATGTGCTTAGCATAGTTGATGGGATATTCGCGCCAATGCGTCTGTGGACGTTTGTGGTGCTCCACGTGATAGTCCTCGTTATAGACGTTGTACTGGCCTTCCAAAAGCGTGATGCTGTTCTTGTAGATGTTCTTGGGTTCGGATGGGTCTGTCCATGCGTGCCATGTGTAGTTGATGGCCGCCAGCAGAAAGATACACGACAGATGCGGTATGACCAGATAGGCCACCCCGAACCAGAAGTTGATGTACATCACCGCAGCTATCACCCCATAGAACGCCAGCATTCCCAGCGCCATCTTGCCAAACTCCTTCATCTTTCCCTTACGGAAATGATAGGCCGCCACAGAGATGCCGCTCCAGAACAGCGCAAACTCGAACATATAGATAAGGAACCGCGAGGCGTGCGAACGGTCGTAATAGACCGTAGAGGTCACATCCTCGGGCGCGTTGTCGTGCTTGTGGTGAATGCGCATGTGGCCCATCGGATAGCCCTGCGGCACATGGCCATAAAAGAATGCGAGGAAATTGCCATGCAGATTATTGAAGATGGTGAAAGGCCCTTTGAAAATGCCCTTGGCCGAATGGCCTTCCTTATGGATCATGGTGGCCACTTGCGAGAAGAAAGCGAAGTACGGCCCGTAGTTCAACAGGTTGTAGGCAAGGGCGGCAAGCCAGTTCTTCCAGCCCCAGCTCACATGGGCATCCAGGTAGGTCACCTGCACATAATACGATCCGAAGAACAGCACCGGGGCCAGGATGCCGATACCGAAATAGGAGAATAGATAAGGGCTGTCGCGCTCATCACGCAAAATGCGTTTGCCCACCCAAAGGGCCGCAGCGCTCATCTTGTCGCCAAACCACTTGGCAAGTGCTGTGCGGTAGCTCCATCCGACCATGCCATACCACAGCATTGTAAGGGCGATGACCACCGTAAGCCAAGGAATGGTGATCAGCAGCAGAACCGAAACTATGGCGATGAGGATGAACAGCCCGCGGTCTGTGAATGACCCGGACGAGGCGCTGGCATTGATGGCTTTACTAA
>JBFYQB010000059.1:0-4459 GCA_041302955.1 Flavobacteriales bacterium | reverse complement strand
GTCCAAGAACAGCCCCATGGACCTCAACGACCTGAAAACCCGCAGCGGCCTCAGCGGCAAGCAGTGGGACATCAGCATGAAGGCGCTGGGGAAATTGGGATTGACGAAGGTGACAAAGACGGAGGAAGGGTTGACGGTGGAGGTGGCGGGGTAATTACCTCACTTCCAGCCTTGCCACCACCCGCTCCCAGTATCTCGGAGCATAGACGAACACATCGTCACCCGTATAGGCCACGCCATCGTTGCCGGCATACACTTGTATCAGATCATCGGTGATGAAGCTGATGGTGGAGTACATCTCGATGCACACAACATCATCGGCCGGCCTAGGCACAGCACATGCAGACTCCCGCACGGTGACATCCTCCCAAAGAAATAATGACTTGGAACGATGAAAAGGCATTGGCGCATATCGCGCAAAACATATAAATATCCGCTTAACCTACTTGTGCTTCCGCCCATAATTAAAATTATCCGATTATATGTTTTGTTCAAATGTGCATGATTTTTGTATCAATGTTTATTAATGAGAGAGCTCTCTCATTAATAAACATCTATGCAAGAGTATCTTTCATTTATTCAACATCTCCAATCATAGAGACATATCTTTCAGTCCCTTTGAATATATTTGTAATCAGGTCTCCAAGTAATCCATCCTAAACGCAATACCACCCCTACATCCGAAAAAGCTAAGGCCGCAGATAGCGCAGCCCGCCTACCGAAGCACCATTTGAACCGACAACATCATGGAAGAACTGAACGACCGCCCCTATCGCATCACAGATGCCGCAGCAGTACAGAACTCTACCGTGAGGCAGAACCTCTTCACAGAGTATATGGCCGACTTCGTGGACTTTGACCCCGACTTCGACACGCCTTTCGCGCAGAACTGGACGGACGCGATCAATCTGGCAGTAGCCCAATACACGGACGAGACCACGATGGACCAACTGTCCGGCTACACGGCCGATTTGAACACGGCCGTGAAACAGGCCCGCAGCACCATGGCCGATCTGCGCTTCTTTGCCCAGAAGGCCTTCGGCACGCGGGGGATGTACACGGTCTTCAACTTCAAGGTGCACGACCGCATGACGCGCCAGCCGGCCAACTACGTCATCTACCTGAAGGTGCAGCACGCGCTGGCCGTGGAGTTCGCCACCGAACTCACCAATAAAGGCATGACCCCTGCCCAGATAGCGGCCATCGCCACCGCTGCCGATCTGCTACAGACGGCCGAGGTGGCCCAGGAGAAGTTCAAACGCACCCGGTTGCACCGCACCCTGATACGCAAGGATGTCATGGCGCGGATGTACAGCTTCGACCAGAGTGTGAACCGCGCGGCCGAAGTGATCTATGCGGAGGATGAGGTTAAAAGGGGGCTGTTCAGGTTGGACTGAGGCTTCCCGCTATTGCCAAGGCATACTTTTGTTTCAATCATTGGTCAAAAGCAGGGCACCAGAATGATGCGCTTCATCCTATTCATCTGTATGCTTATCCTGCCGCTTACCACGGCCTTAGCCCAGTTGCCAGATATTGATGCCCGCGATACCCTTGGACGAAAGACCTCCTTTCGTCCACTTCTTGGACGGGTAGCTGTCTATAATGAGATTTTCGGACTGGGCATCGGCCATTCGTTCAATATAGAGGCATCGCCCATAATGACCGATGTGGTCACAATGAATATAAGGTGCGGCACTGGCAGACCTATTGTGATCAATGCCGAGGACAAGGATGGGTTCAATATGGTGTATGGTGTCGGGGTCGATATTGGCAGAAGGCGCAGTCGATTTGTGCTATCCGCTGGGCTCTGGAATGTGATAGTCCCTCCATACATACGACCCTACAGTGGCGACACGACAGATACACGCATTGAATTCAACTGGTTCGGTTCCTTGGGCTATCGATATCAGGCCCCAAAGGGCTTCTTCTTCGGAATCAATGTTTACCTGATGGCCGTGAACTCGGATTACACACCCAAATTCAACCACGATCCTTACGGTAACGAATTCTCTGTGTGGCCAAGCACCTACATGGGCTATCGGATACCCTCGGCCAAACAGCACCGCGCCATGGTCGCATACGCCAGACTTTCCAAAACCGAACGTGTTCAGATAAGGAATGAAGCTAGGCAGGAAAGGGCATCAATGAAGCTGCAAGGCAAGCTTTTGGATTCAACAAGTACTGTCGCCACAGGCAAGAGCGAATTCGGCCTGACCTTTTTCGGCCCCGCCTTGCTCACGTTGAATTACACGCTCTATGTGCCTTTTAAAGAGAATGGCATTGCCAACTATTACCTCCGAAGTGGTCTCGGTACCGCTATGCCTCTGTTTCAGTGGAACATGGAAACGGGGATGGCCTTTTTGAAGAAAAATTCAGGGGTGATGGTCGGGGGTGGAGGCGCATTATCGTTTGGAGAGAATAGTCTTGAGGCTTTCGTTGTACTTCGAGGAAAGGTCAACATCGGAAAAGGCTTTTCTGGCAATGCAGGACTCATGGTCTTATGGAGCACTGGTGCCCCGTACACCTTCATTCAAAAGGGGGAACGGCCCCACGTACTACCTTCGATAGGTTTCGCTTTCAGAATGCCGAGGAGCAGGCGGTGATCCAATGACAGATCTGACAGTTCCTATCTGTCTCCCTTCCCCACGCCATGAATGAACCCTACCACTCCGTTCATGTACACCTGCTGGTCGTCCCATAGCGCCATGTGGCTGCCGTTGGGGCAGTAGTGATACTGGCCGTTCTGCACCGAGGCGGCCATCTCTTTCATCTCTTCGGGGTTCATGCTGTCGTATTTCGCACCCACGGTGAGGGTCGGCACGCGGAGCTCCTTCAGCCTGTCCCACACCGTCCAATCCTTGAGAATGCCGCCCGGCACAAACTCGCTCGGCCCCTGCATGTAGGCATACACCTCCATGTTGAAATGCTTGAAACTCCGCGCCACAGGCTCCGGAAATGGATAGATGCGGCAGATGTGCTTGGCATAGAACTCCTTCTCCACCAGCCCCAGATAGAGCGGGTCGGTATAGAGGCCCTTGTCCTCAAAGGCCTTCAGCGTGTCCACCAGCGAAGGGCGCAGCTCCTCGCGCAGTTTGTTGTTGTAGGCCGCATACTTGTGAAAATCGGCCGTCATGTTGCTCACGATGAGGCCTTTCATGTTGTGCTGATATTTCAGCGCATATTCCAACGCCAATATGCCGCCCCAGCTATGACCCAGCAGGAAGAAATTGGTGCTGTCCAACCCAAGGGCCACGCGCACCTGCTCCACTTCCTCCACAAACCGCTCGATGGTGTAGAGGCTCATGTCCTTCGGCTGATCCGAGCGGTAGGAACCCAACTGGTCATACTCATAGAACTCGATGTTCGCCTGCGGAAAAAAGCTCTGGAAGCTCTCCAGATACTCGTGCGTTCCGGCCGGGCCACCGTGCAATATCAGCACCTTCATCGGGCTGTTGCCGTGGCGTTTGGTCCACACCTTATAGCCCTCCTTGAGTTGGATCATCTGCACTCCGCCCGATTGGTACTCACCGGGCGTGGTGGCATAGAGATAGGAACAGGATTCATCCGTGGTGGGCAATGCCTGGTCTTCGCGGCAACTGGCCATGCCAAGCATCAATAGCAGAAGAAGCGTATGGCGCATATCAGCGGATCAGGAAATGACGTTGGTAGCGCTCCACTGGCGATCCCGCGCCATCCACCAGCCAAGGCAGCACCATCTTACGGGGCACATTGACCGTCTCTTTAAGCGTAGGCTCAAACGTGCCGAACACGCGGTCCCAGAAGCGCACCGTCACCCCATGGTTCATTTTCGGATTGCCGAAATGATGGTAGAAATGATGCTTGCGAATGATCAGTCCATAGCCGATGAGCGGGGCCCGTGCATGCAGCCGCTTGTGGGTGATCTCATATAACAGATACATGCTGGCCGTGCCCAAGGCGAATGCCAACCCTATTCCAAAGCCGAAAATGGCCCCGACCACAACGGTGCTCAACGATAGGAACACCACAGACAGCACAAGTTTCTTCCAGAACGGAGCGAAATAGTCGCCCTCGCGGTGATGGCGCAGATGCTCATCCGTGGCCGGATTGTGGGCTCCTTTCTTATGAAGGAGAAAACGATGGATCACATATTCGAGGAATGTCCAGAGAACAATTCCCAGCACAAAGGGGATGATGTAGGTGAGCATGGCAGCTGTGGATTTTAGCCCACCAAGATATGCACAATTGACCGTGCCATCACCTGCCCATGCACTGCCATCTATGGTCCGAGGCCGATGTGCTCATCACCCTTCCGATAGGTCAGATACGAGATGATGAACTGAAACATCTCGTCTGTGGTCTTCATGTTCCCGTTCAATGGTTCTATCACCATGCGTGGCGGGTCGAAGGGATTGTTCGGGTTGTCGGGCGTGTTGTCATAGATGCCCTCCGCATGGATGATGGTGCCCTTTGGCAGGTG
>JBFYQB010000058.1:0-2680 GCA_041302955.1 Flavobacteriales bacterium | reverse complement strand
GCACAGATGCCTGTATCTAGGCTGGGCAATGCGAGAATCACTTTGTTCAGTCCTTCAAAATCATACAGCGATTTCTCGGTGAGGTCCTGCATTACGAAGGTGAAATCAGGGGCTATCTCTTTCACTTCAGGAATGAAGCCGCTGAGCAGCACTTGACTTCCTTTCAATTTCACTGTTTCCTTGCCTTGTTGCATGGGTTGTTTTTCTTTTGAGGGCGGCAAAAATAACGGCTGAACGCTCATGCGCAAGGTCTTGTGGCTGATATGTTGGTGTTAGGCGAAAATGTCCGGCCACGACCGTTTCAACCACTTACCTTGCAGCCGAATCTTAGAGTTGGAACCTATGGGATCGTTTATGAAAGTATTGGCTGCCATCGCGGTTCTGATTGTCCTGCTTGCCGCTTATGGTCTGATGACGCCCACCATAACCCATCGTTTTGAACTGCGGATAGAACGGCCACTGATGCCCACATTCGTCCGTCTGTTCGACCCCATGGCACTGCCACAGTGGGTGGACGGCCTTCAAAACGTGGAGCCTAAGCATCAAGGATTTCACTTACCGGGCATGCCGGCCTCGGCCTACACACTTACGTATGAGCGTGGGGCAATCAGCAACACGTTCGACATGGTGATTACCGATGTGGAGGTGTTGCAACGCATCGATGTGCTGCTTGCGGCAGAGACCTTCGAACTTAAGTGCAATGCCGCACTTCGCCCTGATGGCGATGCCACCATCATCGACCTGCAAGTGGAGGGCAAGGGCAAGAGCCTGTTCACCAAGATATTGTTACCCTATGTGAGATCGAGAATGAAAGAGGAATCGGAAGGGAGTTTCAGGAATTTTAAGGCGTTGGTAGAGAAGGAATGATAGCAGCATTGCGCGATGCGGAAATGAAGGCCCTACGGCTGGTGGAAACTGCCGAACAACGTGGGCTGATCGCTGCCGGAAAGACCGAGCAGCAGTTGAGTGCCGAGGTGCTCGCCTTGGCCGAGGAGATGTTCGGCATACGTAAGTTCTGGCACAAACGCATCGTAAGGGCAGGGGTCAATACGCTGCTGCCGTATGACGAGAATCCACCTGACCTGACCATCACCGAGGACGATATCCTCTTCTTCGATCTTGGGCCTGTGTTTGAAGACTGGGAGGCCGACCTAGGACGTACTTATGTGATAGGCAACGATGAACTGAAACAGAAACTGAAGGCTGATGTGGAGACTGCATGGCATGAAGGCAAGGCATGGTATGACGCCAATCCCGATGTTTCGGGGGCTGAGCTCTTTGCCCACATGCAGTTGCTGGCCCGAAGCTTCGGGTGGGAATTCGGTGGTCCGATAGCAGGGCATATCGTTGGGCGGTTTCCGCACGAGCGTATGGAAGGCGAGGACATGTCTCTGTATGTGCATCCCGATAACCACCTATCCATGCAGCGCTGCGGAAAGGACGGCCAACCGCTGCATTGGATACTGGAAGTGCATTTTGTGGATCGCGAGGTCGGCATCGGTGCATTCTTTGAGCAGCTGATGAGCTGAGGCACGTGCCTCCATTTGTTCACTATTGGGTTGATAACCCTTTGCATTCCCTACATAAAACGACCTTTTGGCACCTGTAGGTTTGGTGTATGGCACCAGCACTCTTCCTCTCCGTCATTGCAGCCTATTTCCTGCTGCTTGTGGTCATCGGCTATTATACCTCGAAAGGGGCCGACAACGAATCCTTCTTTGTGGGCAATAGGAATTCGCCATGGTATGTGGTGGCATTCGGGATGATAGGTGCCTCGCTCAGCGGGGTCACGTTCATCTCAATACCAGGCTGGGTGGCCACCAGCAGTTTCAGCTACATGCAGGTGGTGATGGGCTATCTGGTGGGATATACCGTCATAGCCTTGGTGCTGATGCCGCTGTATTATCGCCTCAATCTCACATCCATCTATGGCTATCTGGAGCAGCGTTTCGGGCGGGTGAGCTACCGCACGGGTGCATGGTTCTTCCTGCTGTCGCGTACCATAGGGTCGGCATTCAGGCTTTATCTGGTGGCCAATGTGTTGCAACTGGCGGTGTTCGATGCGATGGGCGTGCCATTCGTGGCCACGGTTGTCGGTACCATCCTTTTCATCTGGGGCTATACCTACAGAGGCGGCATCAAGACCATCATCTGGACCGACACCCTTCAAACGCTGTTCATGCTTGTGGCCGTGGTGCTCACCGTGGTGCTCATCGGCAAGGAGATGGGCATGGGGCTGGGCGAGGTGGTGGATCAGATACGCCTCAGCAACTATTCGCAGATGTTCTTCTTTGACGATGTGAACAGCAAGTTCTATTTCTGGAAACAGTTCCTGAGCGGCATCTTCATCGCCATTGTGATGACCGGGCTGGATCAGGACATGATGCAGAAGAACCTCTCGTGCAAGAACATCCGCGAGGCACAGATCAACATGTTCTCGTTCAGTTTTGTGCTCGTGTTCGTCAATCTGGCATTCCTTGGGCTGGGCGCGCTGCTCTATATCTACGCGGCCCATATCGGCATGGAGTTGCCTGCCCGATCGGACGACCTCTATCCACTATTGGCCACAGGTGGATATCTGCCTGCTGCTGTTGGAATCATCTTCATCCTTGGATTGATCGCTGCGGCCTATTCGAGTGCCGATTCGGCCTTGGCGGCCCTCACCACATCGGTGTGTGTG
>JBFYQB010000057.1:0-3276 GCA_041302955.1 Flavobacteriales bacterium | reverse complement strand
CTATCGGCCAATGCGGCCTATGCCTATCAGGGACAGAACAATCCCAACGGGGCATTTCTCACAGGTAGCCAGAGCTATGGGCCACAGGCCGGAGTGAGCCTCAGTTGGAACCTATTTGACGGTGGCCGAACGCACACCCAGATGCAGCAAGCCAAGATAGCCCTCGAAACCCAGAAGTTACAGCAGGAGCAGACCACTATCACGGTGCAACGCAACGTGCTGAACGCATTGTCCACCTACCGCAATGCACTGTTCGTATTGGAGGCGCAAAGGGTCAACCTGCTTACCACACAGCGCAACTTTGACCGCAGCAATGAGATGTTCAAGCGGGCGCAGATAACCAGCATTGAGTTCCGACAGGCGCAGCTCAACATGCTTGGTGCCCAGAACAACCATAGCCAGGCCAAGTACAACGCCAAGAATGCCGAGCTGCAACTGAAGCAATTGGCAGGGATGCTGTTGGAGGAATAAGAAACCAACGCACGTGCACTTCGCATAGCGCAATTCAAAAGGGCACAACAGGAGTTGCCTTTTTGACGCGGACTTCAAGGCATACACTCTATCCGTGTGCTTTCCGGGGGTGGAGTAAGCCTGTCTTTTGTATATGACATATGCAGCGCTGGATCTTAACCCTGATAGTTTCGGGCATCAAACCAAAATCTCTATCCGGATTCACAGAAGTTCAGCGCAGTACAAATTGAATAAATTTGTGGTAATAAACACACTATTCCATGAAGAAAATGAAAAGGTTCATCCTGCTGTTGGCCATCTCTGCAATGGTTTCCGCATCTGAAGATACGCAGGCACAATTTGCTTTCTATGGAGGGACCAACAGCAACGTAGGCATGCCAGACTACAATTACGGGGTGCTATACCGCTATGTGCCCAGCACCAATGCCTATACAGTGATGTCCAACTGCACGGCCGTTGATGGCAATAAGATAGCAGGTCTGGTGCGGGTAGGCGATATGCTTTATGGTACCGCCATGTACGATGGGCTATATGGTTCTGGCACCGTCTTCAGCTTCGACCTGCTTACCGGGAACTTCACCAAGCTGGCAGATTTTGATAGTATCAATGGCAAATCGCCTGTAGATGATCTGGTGCTTGCACCCAATGGCAAATTATATGGGGTTACGATGTTTGGAGGCACCGACAATGGTGGCGTGCTCTTCTCCTTCGATCCGACAGCGAACACCATTGAGAAGCTGATCGATTTTCAGCCTGGGCCTTACTATCAGCCCATGGCAGGCATGATCATGGGTAGCAATGGCAACCTCTACGGAATGGTGAGCTATTACTACGGTGGCCTGTTTGAATACAATATTGCGCAGAATGAACTCGATTTCATCTGGGATTTTCCGTCTACTGCGTCTGGTAGGGTGCCACAAGGCAAGTTGACCGAGTTACAGGATTCTGTATTCTATGGTTCTACACGCTATGGTGGCGATGGTCTGGAAGGCACGTTGTTCCGTTATGATCAGAGAACCGACAATCACACCATCCTGAAGCACTTTGCTGGCGGTGTCGATGGTTCATGGCCTCAGAACGGTTTTGTGCACGTAGGCGATGCCCTGTATGGGTTCGGCAATAAAGGTGGTGACTACACGAAAGGTGTTTTCTTCAAGTACGATGTAGTGCAGGACGAGTATACCAAGCTCATAGATCTGGACTACCCGATAGGAGCCAGCCCAGAGAACCGGCCCCTTCTGGCGGCTGATGGTAAAATTTACAGCCCCACTACGTTCGGAGGCAATCTGGCGCGGGGCAGCATGGTAAGCTACGATCCTTCCACAGGCGACATGACCAACATCTACACTTTCAATGGCGGGGAAGGCACCTACCCTTACAACGGTATGGTGGAGGCCTGTGTCACTCCGCCCCCCACAGGCAGTGCAAGCGTCACTTTATGCACAGGGGCCACGGTGTCTGACCTTGACGTGAACGGTACCGGTGTGAAATGGTATGCATCGCCAACATCCACCACCGCCCTTTCTGCAGGTAGCACCCTGAGCGCTACGACATACTACGCCACACAGACCATACAGTGCGAGAGCAGCGGCCGTCTGGCAGTTGCCGTGACGCTTCAGAGCCCGCCCGATGTGAATGTGACCCTCGAAGGCCTTACCATGACCGTGAATGAAGCTGGGGCCGCGTATCAATGGATCGATTGTGCGAACAACAGTAATGTGAGCGGAGCCAACGCGCAGTCATATACAGCCACGGCCAACGGGCAATACAAGGTACGTGTGGTTGTTGGTCCCTGTGTGGCAACCAGCACCTGTACAAGCATAACGGGTGTGAGCATTGATGAGCTGGACATGGACGTGGTATCCATCTTTCCCAATCCTACATCCAACGATATCACTGTTGATGCGCAGAAGCCGTTGCAACGCATAGAACTGCTGGACAATGCCGGCCGACTTGTCATGGCCCAACCAGTAATGGCAATGCGCACCTCATTGTCACTTGTCACGTTGGCACCGGGAAGTTATATGTTGCGCATAACGGATGCTGAAGGACGCCTGGGCTACCGCGTGGTGGTGAAGGAATGAGCAGCACGGCTTGGAGCGACCACTTGCCATTGGCATATAGCTAAAGCTCCACGCCTACCACCAGCACATCGTCCACCTGTTCCTTGTCGCCAGACCATTCTTTGAGGATGCTGCTCAGTTTGGACCGCTGCTGTGCCATAGGTAGGGACTGTATCGATTCCAGTGTCCGTTTGAAACAGGGCTTCAGGAACTTCTTATCCTCTTCGCCTCCGAATTGCGAGTAGTAGCCGTCAGAAGTGAGGTATATGCGCTGTCCGGGCAGGTGGACATGGTGTGAAAATACACTTATTGCTTTGTGGAACTGAGGACGGTTCCTATTAGTAGGCGCGAGGCACAGCTTTTAGCGGGCGGTCATGTTAGAAGCCGTTTTATCTCTTTTTGATCGTCTCTATGGCTTTTTCCAATACTTCGTCCTTGCCCGATTTAAGTCCGTCAATAGTCGGCTCTATTTGTATGTCAGGAATAATTCCAACTCTTTGAGTTGCTCGACCGTCTGGGTAATACACGCCAATACCCGTCATGTAAGTCTGATAACCACCAGGAAAAGTAAGTAGTGACACATTACCGTCAGCTCCTGCTGTCTGGCTGCCAATGCTTATAGTATTTGGTGCTGTTTGCAAAGCCATGCAAGTAAATTCAGCATGACTTTGTGTTTTTTCATTAAAGAGTAAGACTACTTTTCCTTTATACGGGTTTTTATTTTTCTTACCGCAAGCTATAG
>JBFYQB010000056.1:0-4752 GCA_041302955.1 Flavobacteriales bacterium | reverse complement strand
CATAAAGCACTATAGGAGCATCCGAGCAGTGATTCAACCGTTGGGGATACTCCTTGTCAAGAAAGGAAAGTAGGCGCACTCCGCTTTTGTCGCAGGCTGCCAATTCGCGCTCGGCATGCTTCAACACATCACTTTTGACCACAGCATCGGCCACAATGGTTCCAATACCGGGTATGCGGGCAAGCTCTGACCTGTTTTTGGAGAATACCTCTTTGGCGCCACCGCAGTATGCAACCAACTCACGGGCACGCACATGACCAATGCCCGCCACGTGGGTCAGTGCCATCAAGTAGAGCAATTGCTCGCGACCTTGCGCCATGCCGATTATTGATATATTCGCCCGCTTTCTGAAAACGAGCATTACGTTCCAACCACAAACCAAATGAAAAAGACCTTTACAATTGCACTGTTGTCGCTGATGGTGCTGTCAGTTTTCGCTCAGGACACAGGGACCCTGAAAGGGGTTGTCAAAGACAAGGCTTCGGGAGAGACCGTTATAGGGGCCAACGTAGTGCTCGAATCGGACAAAGGGCGCGGGGCTGCAACAGATTTTGATGGCAAATTCAGCCTCGTGCTGCCTGCCGGCAAGCAGAACGTGCTCATCACGTCTATCGGCTATGCCCCCAAGACCGTGAGTGTTTCGATAAATGCAGGTGCTACTACAGAACTGAACATCGAGATCGAGATCGAGTCAGAGCAGTTGGAGATGGTCATCGTTTCTGCGGGCAAGTTTGAACAGCGTATAGAAGACCTGACTGTTTCCGTATCGGTGATAAAGCCAGACATGGTGGAAAATCGCGGAACGGCCAACATCTCTGATGCTATCGAACAGACCCCCGGACTCACCATCATGGACTCTGAGCCGCAGATGCGCGGTGGCAGCGGTTACAGTTTCGGTGCAGGAGCACGTGTGATGTTGCTGGTTGACGACCTTCCTATCATGTCGGGTGATGCCGGCCGTCCAAGTTGGGGGTCTATTCCTGTAGAGAACCTTTCGCAGATCGAGATCATCAAAGGCGCGTCTTCTGTACTTTATGGTTCGGCTGCTCTCAATGGTATCATCAACATACGGACGGCTTACCCTACAGATAAACCGAAGACCAAGATAAACCTGATGACAGGTTTCTACAGCCAGCCTGACGATGCCTTGTACCGTTGGGACAGCCCAGACAACTTGCCTATCTACTCAAGTCTCAACTTCTTCCATTCACGCAAGGCCGGTCAGTGGGACATCGTTCTGGGTGGTAATTTTTATATAGACAATGGTTTCATAGGTCCAGAACCTACGGACACGCTTATCAATGGTGCGCCAAAGATCATCAACTACAATACGGATACTGAAGGCAATCCTACCGACACGACCTACACCACTCCACAGGGCGAATACCAGAACCGTTTCCGTTTCAATGGTAGTTTCCGTAGACGTTCGAAGAAGAATTCAGGTATTGCTTACGGTGTGAATTTCAACGTGGTATTTGCCAAGAGCACCAGCACTTTGCTTTGGCTCAATAATAAGGACGGGCTGTACCTTCCTTTTGGCGGATCGATCACCAATACGATACAGGTCACTTACAACATCGACCCTTTCTTCACCTATGCCGGTAAGAAAGGTGCGAAACACACCCTTCGTACGCGTCTGTTCCATCAGAACAACGACAACAACAACAATCAGGGCAACTTGAACTATGTGGGCTTCGGTGAATATCAGTTTGCCAAGCGCTTTGCAGCCATAAAGGACTTCACCTCCACAGTGGGTGTGATGGGACAATACACCTACAGCGAGGCCGAACTGTATGCAGGCAATGAAGACTCTACGGGCAACAACACTGCTATCAACGTGGCCGGTTATCTTCAATTGGACAAGAAGTTCTGGAACCGTCTCAACCTCAATGGTGGCGTCCGGGTAGAGTATTTCCAGGTGAACAGCCGCCAAAGCCAAGTAGTTCCGGTGTTCAGGGTGGGTGCAAGTGCCATGCTATGGAAAGAGGGTTATCTGCGCGGGTCTTTTGGTCAGGGTTTCCGTTTCCCTACCATTGCAGAGCGTTACATCTTCACAGTGGTGGGCGGTCTGCCTATCGTGCCTAACCCAGACATCAGACCAGAGAAGAGCTGGTCTACAGAAGTGGGCCTCATGCAAGGCATCAAGATCGGAAAGTTCAAAGGGTATATAGACGTTGCTGGTTTCTATCAGCACTATGATGATTTTGTGGAATTCACTGCTGGCAAGCAAGGAGCAGTGGTGGCACCGTTCTACGGTCTGGCATTCAAGAGCATAAACACTGGCAGTGCGCGGGTTGTGGGTGCTGACGTATCGCTGATGGGCAATGGCCAGTTCACCAAATGGTTCGGTCTGAACATTCTCTTGGGCTACACCTATGCACGTCCAGAATCTTTGGAGCCTGAGTATGTTTATGGAACGGACAATGACGGTAAGGATCTGAGCCTCATCAACACCAGTTCCATCCTGCCTGCTGGCCCCTCAGAGAGCAATCATGATGCAGCGGCCTACGCTGCGGCCTTGGAGGAGTTCAAGAAGTATCCTATCCTGAAATACCGTTTTGAGCACCTGATAGACTGCGACATCGAGTTCGTATTCCGCATCAAGGACAAGTGGAACTTCTCTGTAGGTGGTACCTACCGTTACTACAGCTACATGAAGAACGTGGACAAGATCTTCTATCAGGTGGATCCATTGTTCGGATGGGGCGCTGTGGAATTCCGCACTGCGAACAACAAGGGCGACCACATATTTGACGTGCGCGCTGCAGTAGACCTTACGCAGCATATCAAGCTTGGATTTGTGATGACCAACGTGGCCAACCACGTTTATGCACTGCGCCCGCTGAAGGTGAATCCTCCACGCGCCACCCAATTGCAGCTCACCATCCAGTTCTGATCTGATACAGATATAAGCCAAGAACCCCGCTGCCTCAATGAGGCAGGGGGGTTCTTCTTTTATAGGCATCACGATACTGTTACCGATCTGTAACCTGATGAATGACAGGTTTGACGTTGCGAAACTTTGCCAACTTTGCCGCCCTAACCAATAAAAAATCAAACATGGCAGTGATTGAAAAATTAGAGGAAAAGAGGGAGCACAGCTTCTTCGATGATGTGCTCAAGTATTTTGAGAATGCAGCACAGTTTCTTGACCACGACCCACAGCTGTTGGAGCAGATCAAGTATTGCAACAGCGTATACCGTATGCGCTTCCCGGTGAAGTGCGATGGCAAGATAGAGGTCATAGAGGCCTACAGGGTGGAGCACAGCCACCACAAACTGCCCACCAAAGGCGGTATCCGTTTCAGCACGCACGTTAATCAGGATGAAGTGATGGCCCTTGCCGCGCTCATGACCTACAAGTGCGCTATTGTGGATGTTCCCTTCGGTGGAGCAAAAGGCGGTATCAAAGTGAGCCCGCGCAACTGTACTCCAGAGAAGTTGGAAAAGATAACCCGCAGATACACTACGGAGCTTATCAAGAAGAACTTCATTGGCCCCGGCATCGATGTGCCAGCACCGGACTATGGCAGTGGTCCACAGGAGATGGCCTGGATAGCTGACACCTACACCACGTTCTATCCCAACGAGCTGAACGCTGTGGCCTGTGTGACCGGCAAACCGGTGACCCATGGCGGCATAGCCGGCCGCACCGAGGCCACGGGCCTTGGCGTGTTCTACGGCATCCGCTATGCTTGCTCATTCAAAGAAGACATGGAGGCTTTGGGCATGACCCAAGGGCTTGAGGGCAAAACTGTGGCCGTGCAAGGCATGGGTAACGTAGGCTACTGGGCTGCCAAGTTCTTCCACGATGCGGGTGTCAAGGTCATTGCCATAAGCGAATGGGACGGTAGTATCTACAATGCCGATGGTATCGATCCAGATGCACTTCTGGCCTACAAGAAGGCCAACAACGCGGTGGTAGGTTTCCCAGGTTCTACCCATATCGGTGGTCCGGGAGCAGCGTTGGAAGTAGCGTGCGACATCCTGATTCCTGCCGCGTTGGAGAATCAGATCAATGCCGAGAACGCAGCCAACGTGAAAGCCAAGATAATCGGTGAGGCCGCCAATGGCCCGATCACCCCGCAAGGCGAACAGACATTGCTGCAGCGCGGTGCGATGATCATTCCAGACATTTATCTGAATGCGGGTGGTGTGACGGTTTCGTACTTCGAATGGCTAAAGAACCTCTCGCACGTGCGTTTCGGACGTATGGAGAAGCGCTACAACGCCAATATGAACCACAACATATTGAAGGCCATTGAGGACGCCAGCGGCAAGCAACTTTCTGCCAAGCAGATAGAACTGATAGAGCGCGGACCTGACGAGCGCGATCTGGTCTATTCGGGTCTGGAAGAAACGATGATCAATGCCTATGCGGCCATCCGCAATCGCAAAATGAACACGCCCGGCATGAAGGATCTGCGCACTGCGGCCTTTGCCGAAGCCATTCACAAGGTGGCTGTGAGCTACGAGAGCCTGGGCATCTTCCCATAGGCCACTTCGGTTACAAACAGGGTGCACGAAAGGCCCGATCATCTGCGCGATGGTCGGGCCTTACTGTTTGCTGTCCATACTTGGCCAAAGATCATCATCCGAGACAGGCCTGATACCTACCATCGGGCACTAACCGACACCTAGCATATCATTCTTATCTTCTTGTATATACAGATTATTATAATATTTTGTATTGTATACTTATGTATATACATTATTAATTCATGCTGTAATCTATCTTACATAGTATATTCA
>JBFYQB010000055.1:0-3730 GCA_041302955.1 Flavobacteriales bacterium | reverse complement strand
GGTTACCGCTGGTTCTGCCTTGCTTGATGGCGTAGATCTGTTGGAAATGGCCCCAGAGGAGCGTGCACGTGAGGGCGTTTTCCTTGCGTTCCAATATCCTGTGGAGATTCCCGGGGTGAGTAACACCAATTTCCTACGTGCCGCATTGGGCGAAGTGCGCAAGCACCGTAATCTGCCAGAGTTGGATGCCAAGGCATTCCTCGCCTACATCAAGGAGAAAAAGGAAATGGTGGAATTGACCGCTGACCTCGCTGGACGTGCGGTGAACGAAGGTTTTTCGGGCGGGGAGAAAAAGCGTAACGAGATTTTCCAGATGGCGATGCTCGACCCTAAACTGGCCATTCTTGATGAGACCGATTCGGGACTTGATATTGACGCCCTTCGCATTGTTGCCAATGGCGTAAACAAGCTCCGCAGCAAGGACAAGGCATTCATTGTCATCACGCACTATCAGCGCCTATTGGACTACATCGTCCCCGACTTCGTGCATGTGCTTTACAACGGCCGCATTGTGAAATCAGGAACGAAAGAACTGGCCTTGGAGCTGGAGGAGAAAGGCTACGATTGGATCAAGGCCGAATTGGAAGAAACAGCGGCATGAGTATTCTGAAAGAAACCACTGAAGTTCTTGGGCATGTGCTTGAGGCCATGCCCTCAGACAGCCTTTTTGCCATTCGCGAGGAAGCGGCATCGTTTCTCCGTGAGAAAGGAATTCCGAGCAAACGTCACGAGGATTGGAAATACACCAACATCAAGCGGTTGTTTGATAATGGACTTTCTCCCATTGCGGGAGACAAGGGACGAGGAGCAAGTGGCGAAGGAGTCATTTCTGCTCCAACAGTTCAACTTTCGAATTCTTCGGTCAACAGAAATTTTCCAACGCTGGATGGTGTGACCTTCAGTTTGTTTTCGGACGCGAATGATCTGAACAAATTCATTGGAAAGAGTGGCATTCACGCCAAGCAGGAATTGGCCGCGTTGAGTACCGCCCTATTCACCGATGCGCTTATTATCCATGTAAAAAAGAACGCACAACCCGCGCAATCATTGCTCATCGACCATGGTATTAGTGCTACCGATTCGGAGCTTTTCAATTCGCGCATCCTTATCCTTCTTGAAGATGGCGCGAAGCTGAATTGCGTGCATCATTTCCATGGAGAGGCCATTTCTGACAGCTCATTGGTAAACCATGTCACAGAGGCGTTCATCGGTGCTAATGCCTCGTTGGAACTGAATTTCCTGCAAGAAATAGGCACTGGGAATCTGGTGAATACCACCGAAGTGAATGTAGAACACAATGGCCGATTCACCACCAATACGGTACAATTGAGCGGAAAATTGATCCGCAACAATACGAACGTGCGCATTGCAGGTCAGAATGCCGAGGCACACCTCAATGGGTTCTATATGATCGATAGCAACGACCTGTATGACAACCATACGTTGGTGGATCATCTCGTGCCGAACTGCCAAAGCAATGAGATTTACAAAGGTCTTATTTCAGGAAAAGCTACTGGCGTTTTCAACGGCAAGGTGCATGTGCATCGCGATGCGCAGAAGACCAACGCCTATCAGCAGAACAAGAACATTCTGTTGAGCGACACCGCCACTATGAACTCCAAACCAGAGTTGGAGATCTATGCCGATGATGTGAAATGCAGCCATGGCAGCACCACAGGCCAGTTGGACGAAGATGCGGTGTTCTATCTCCGCTCGCGTGGCCTTTCGCACAAAGGGGCGATAGCATTGTTGCTTACTGCATTTGCCTCGGACGTGTTGGAACAGGTGAGTGATGAGGGCCTTCGGGCGGTATTAGAAGAAAAGATCCAATCACGTTTATCGGGAATGGAGTAGATGATAATCGACACCAAAATTGACCTCACTGCCCTGCGTGCTCAGTTTCCCATTCTCCACACAGAGGTGAGCGGGAAGCCGTTGGTCTATTTGGACAATGGTGCCAGTTCGCAGAAACCGCAGTCGGTGATCAATGCGATTTCGCGCTACTATGAGGCTGAGAACAGCAATATCCATCGTGGGGTGCACACGCTGAGTGCCAATGCAACCATGGCGTATGAAGAGGTGCGGAAGAAAGTGCAGCACTTCATCAATGCAAAGCACGACCATGAGGTCATATTCACCAGTGGCACTACGGGCGGTATCAACCTGGTGGCAAGTTCTTTCGGGGAGAAATTTATTGGCAAGGACGATGAGATTCTCATCACCGCCATGGAGCACCACAGCAACATTGTGCCTTGGCAGATGCTGTGCGAGCGCAAAGGCGCGAAACTGCAAGTGATCCCAATTTCTGACGAAGGCGAGATCGACCTCAAGGATGTGGAGCGGTTGCTGACGTCCAAGACCAAGCTGGTATCGTTGGTGCATATCTCCAATTCGTTGGGAACGGTGAATCCTGTGAGCGAGGTCATCCGTCTGGCACACGCCAATGGAACGCCTGTATTGATTGATGGAGCGCAGGCCGTGCATCATACACCCATTGATGTGCAGGCGCTGGACTGCGATTTCTATGCCTTCTCCGCCCACAAGATGTATGGCCCGACAGGTGTAGGAATTCTCTACGGAAAGGAAGAGTATCTCAACGCCATGCCTCCTTATCAAGGCGGTGGCGATATGATAAAAACGGTGAGCTTCGCCAAAACCGAATACAACGAACTGCCCTTCAAGTTCGAGGCAGGAACGCCACACATCGCAGGTGGAATAGGACTTGGAGCGGCCATCGACTTCATAAACGGTGTAGGGTTCGAAGCCATTTCGGCACATGAAAAGGAGGTGATGACCTATGCTATTTCTACCCTCGGCAGTATTTCGGGGCTAAGGCAGATCGGTACCGCTAAGCAGCGCGCAGGCGTGGTGTCCTTTCTCTTGGATGGCATTCATCCTTATGACGCTGGAGTAATTCTGGACAAGATGGGCATTGCGGTGCGCACAGGGCATCATTGCACGCAACCTGTGATGGACCGCTTTGGAATTCCAGGAACAGTGCGGGCCTCATTTGCAGTGTATAATACCAAGGCAGAAGTCGACAAACTGGCCGAGGGATTGGAACGGGTGGTGAGGATGTTCAAATAAGAACGGGAAAAGTGAACACGACATTGGAAAACACAATAGCAGACCGCGAGGCAGAAGTAGTTGAAGAATTCGGCATGTTCGCTGATTGGGTGGACAAGTACGAATACATCATTTCGCTCGGGAAAGAACTGCCGCTCATTGAGGAAAGCAAGAAGACGGACGACCTGCTCATCAAGGGCTGTCAGAGCCGCGTTTGGCTGCACGCCAAGATGGAGAACGGCAAAGTAGTGTTCACCGCAGACAGCGATGCCATCATCACCAAAGGAGTGATTAGCCTGTTGATACGGGTGCTTTCGGGGCAAAGCCCAGAGGCCATCATCAACACCGAACTCACCTTTGTGGAGCGTATCGGATTGAAAGAACATCTCTCTCCCACCCGCTCCAACGGACTGGTGAGCATGATCAAACAGATGAAACTGTACGCATTGGCCTTCAAGGCCCAACACAACGGATGATGAGCGCCACGACAGAAGAACGCAAGAAACTGGAAGAGCGCATCATCGATGTGCTGCGCACGGTCTATGACCCGGAGATCCCTGTGGATATCTACGAGTTGGGCCTCATCTACGAAGTGAAAGTGGACGAGGAACTGAATGCCAAAGTGCTGATGACCCTCACATCGCCTTCATGCCCTGTTGCGGAA
>JBFYQB010000054.1:0-7076 GCA_041302955.1 Flavobacteriales bacterium | reverse complement strand
CCTTTGAATAGGTGCTGTCCACATAGGAAGTTCCCTTAGGGTCAAGCGGGCCGAAATCGTCCTCCCACTTCTTGTTCTTGATGTTGATGATGCCGTCCCATGTGAATAGCAGACCGTGGCGGGCATTGCGGGTGGGCATCACACAGTCGAACATATCGATGCCGAGGGCGATGTTCTCCAACAGATTGACCGGAGTGCCCACACCCATCAAGTAGCGCGGCTTGTCGTGGGGCAGGATGTTGCACACCACTTCGGTCATGGCATACATCTCCTCGTCAGGCTCGCCCACGCTGAGCCCACCGATGGCATTGGCCTCGCGGTTGAACGATGCGATCTTCTCCGCGCTCTGAATGCGCAGGTCCTTATAGGTAGACCCTTGCACAATAGGCAGCAATGCCTGATGGAACCCGTATTTAGGCTCCGTGCTGTCAAAATGATCGCAGCAGCGTTTCAGCCAGCGGTGGGTCATATCCATCGAGCGCTTGGCGTAGCGGTAGTCGCAGGGATAGGGCGTGCATTCGTCAAACGCCATGATGATGTCGGCACCGATGGTGCGCTGAATATCCATCGCGCTCTCTGGACTGAAGAAGTGCTTCGACCCATCGATGTGCGAACGGAAGGTGACGCCCTCCTCTGTGATCTTTCTCCGATGGCCGAGCGAATAGACCTGATAGCCACCACTGTCGGTAAGCAGCGGGCCGTTCCAGTTCATGAACCGGTGAAGGCCTCCTGCCCGCTCCAGCAGCTCCATGCCCGGACGGAGATAAAGATGGTAGGTATTGCCAAGAATGATCTGCGCCTTGATGTCGTCTGCAAGCTCGCGCTGGTGCACTCCCTTCACGGTGCCTATCGTGCCCACAGGCATGAAAATAGGTGTTTCGACCACCCCGTGGGCTGTCAAGAACTTGCCTCTTCGCGCCTTGGATGCCTTGTCTGTGGCGGTAATCTCAAAATTCAGTCCCATGTTCATAAGTCGGCCAAAAGTACTGAAATGCCCATCGGGGGTCGGATAGTTTTGTATTGCCCCAAAGTAGCGGATGGCCGATTGTCAAAGGGTTTGACAATACAGGCACAACGCACGGAAACGAGTAGCAGATACCTTGAACCTCTACACCTTAGACCTCAGTCAGTTTGCACCGTGGCAATGGGCTGCCTTGGCAGTGCTCGCAGCCTCGCTCGTGGCGCAACTGTTCTACTATTTCTTCTTCTTCATCCGGCTGTCGTTCTACAAGGTGGAGGACGAGAAAATGGGCACCGAACCCGTATCCGTCATCATTTGCGCATGGAATGAGGAGGACAACCTGCGGGCGCATCTTGAATCGGTGCTCAACCAGGACCATCCGAAGTTTGAAGTGATCGTTGTGAACGACCACAGCACCGATGAGACCGACATCCTGCTGCACGAATGGCAGAAAGCCTTCCCACACCTGCATGCCATCAACCTGAACAGGGAGAATGCCAACATGCGTGGCAAGAAATTCGCCATTTCTATGGGGATAAAGGGCGCGAAGTATGACCGCCTCGTATTCACCGATGCCGACTGCCGCCCAAGCAGCGACAAATGGTTGCGCCACATGGGGGCCGCCATGACGGGCGAGAAGAAAGTGGTGCTGGGCTACGGTGGTTTCAAGAAACTGCCCGGACTGCTCAACAAACTGTATCGCTATGAGGCGGTGCATATCGCTTTGCAGTATTTCACCTACGCACTTGCCAAGCAACCCTATATGGGCGTGGGCAGGAACATGGCCTATCGCAAGGAGCTTTTCTTCGAGACCAAAGGTTTCATCAAGCATCGCCATATTGCCTCGGGCGATGACGACCTGCTGGTGAACGAGGTGAGCACCGGCACCAACACCACCATCGTCATGCATCCAGATGCCCATACGATATCGCTGCCGAAGAACACATGGGGCGAATGGTGGACACAGAAGCGCAGACATCTCTCCACATCTGGCCTTTATCGTTGGGATTCGCAGATTTTTCTGGGAATTTATAATCTGAGTTCGATTCTTTTCTATGGGTCGTTCTGTGCGGTTCTGTCGATTCCCATGATATTCTGGTCGGCATTTGTGGCACTGGCCGTGAAGTGGGCGTGTCATCTTGCGGTGATGCGGGCAAGCACACGACTGCTTGACGCTCCCGATCTTTTTCTATTTTCGCTGCTGGGCGATGTGTTCTCACCGTTTTTCAATGCATTTGCGAGTGTCTCGATACTAATAAAACGACCCATTGTATGGAAGTAGAGATCAACCCTGACCTGTCCGACAAGGCCCTTTATGATTACCGCCTCGTAAAAGCGGCCGTAGAGCAAGGCGACCAGAAGGCATACGCTCTTCTTATGGACCGCTACCGCGACAGCATCTATTTCATGCTGCTGAAGATGGTGAACAACAAGGACGATGCGGACGATCTGACCATCGAGGCCTTTGGAAAGGCATTCAACAAGCTGCATCAGTACACGCCAAACTATGCTTTCAGCACCTGGCTGTTCAAGATTGCTTCCAACAATTGCATCGACTTCATCCGTAAGAAGAAGAAGTTCGTCCTATCGCTGGACAAGCCTATTGAAGGCACAGACGGAGGCGAGATGACCTTTGACGTTCCATCCAATACCCTCGACCCCGAGGAGACCTACATCAAGGCACAGAAAGTGATCCTGATGCAAGGTGTGGTGGAGAAACTGAAACCCCGCTACCGCACGTTGGTAGAGCTCCGTTATTTCAAGGAATACAGCTATGAGGAGATAGCCCGCGAGCTGGACCTGCCGCTCGGCACCGTGAAGGCGCAGCTTTTCCGTGCACGCGAGTTCCTTTACAACATCCTGAAGAACAGCAAGGAGAAAATATAAGCGCAAGGCTCTTGTCTATCGCATGGCTAACAGCTCTCTTCTGCTTCTCCGCTATTTCCCAGACCTGACCGACAAGCAGCAGGCGCAGTTTGCCCGATTGCTGCCGCTGTATGAGGAATGGAACGCGCAGATCAACGTCATATCGCGCAAGGACATGGATGCGTTCTATGTACACCATGTGCTCCACTCACTGGCCATTGCCAAAGCACTTCCTTTCGAGAAGGGGACGAAGGTGCTCGATGTGGGCACGGGCGGTGGCTTTCCGGGCATTCCGCTGGCCATCATGTTTCCAGAATGCGCCTTCCATCTGGTGGACAGCATCGGCAAGAAGATAAAGGTGGTGAACGAGGTGGTGGCCGCCCTTGGCCTGGAGAATGTGACCGCGGCCCACGCCCGTGTGGAAACCCTTCCCGACCGGTATGATGTGGTGGTGACGCGTGCCGTGGCGCCCCTCGCGCAGCTAAGGCAGTGGGTGCAGAACCGTTTCGAGCCCCGATCGCCCATGGCGGTGCGAGGCCTTATAGCGTTGAAGGGCGGCAACTTGACGGACGAGGTCATCGAGGCGAAGGTGAAGGCCCAGCTCATCCCCATTTCCGGCCTGTTTGAAGAGGAATACTTCGAGACGAAGACCGTGGTGTGGGTCAAGGCCCTCTGAAAGGTCCCTGTATGATCTTGGTCATCTTGCCGATGGCTGCCCAACGGCCATTGCTTTTCCTGTAAGTTTGCCCGCTCTAAAAAACACATCATGCAGATCACTTCGCTCAACAGCAAACACAAGGAACTCGGTGCCAAGATGGTGCCTTTCGCAGGATTTGAAATGCCCCTCCAGTACGCGGGTCTCAGCGTGGAGCACGAAGTGGTGCGCACGGGCGTTGGCGTGTTCGATGTGTCGCACATGGGCGAGTTCATCATCCGTGGCGAAGGTGCTTTGGACCTTATCCAACGCGTAACGAGCAACGATGTGGCCGCCCTGGTGGACGGCAAGGTGCAATACTCCTGCCTGCCGAACGAAACGGGCGGCATAGTGGACGACCTGCTCGTTTACCGCATCGATGCCAAGACCTACATGCTGGTGGTCAATGCCAGCAACATCGACAAGGACTGGGCACACATCTCCAAATACAACACCGCTGGTGTGGAGATGGTGAACATATCTGACAAGACCACCCTGCTGGCCGTGCAGGGCCCCAAGGCTGCCGAGGCGTTACAGTCGCTTACCGACATCCCTCTGGCCGAGATGGAATACTACTCCTTTAAGAAAGGCCGCTTTGCGGGGGTTGACAATGTGCTGGTGAGCGCTACGGGATATACCGGTGCAGGTGGCTTTGAGGTCTATTTTGAGAACGAACATGCCGACCAGATGTGGAACGCCATCTTCACCGCTGGCGCGCCCTACGGCATTCAGCCCATCGGCCTGGCCGCCCGCGACACCCTGCGCCTCGAGATGGGTTTCTGCCTCTATGGCAACGACATCAACGACACCACTTCGCCCTTGGAGGCCGGACTGGGTTGGATCACCAAGTTCACCAAGCCGTTCACCAACAGCGAGGCGCTGCAAAAGCAGAAGACCGATGGCGTAGCACGCAAGCTGGTGGGCTTCGAGCTCATAGACCGCGGCATTCCGCGCCACGACTATCCCATTGTGGATGCCGATGGCAAGGAGATAGGCATCGTCACCTCCGGAACGCAATCGCCAACGCTCAAGAAGCCCATCGGCATGGGCTATGTGCCCACGGCCTATTCCAAGCCCGGATCGGAGATCTACATCAGCATACGCGACAAGGCCATCAAGGCCGTGGTGGTGAAACTTCCGTTTCTGAAAGCTTGAGTCCATCCATCGGATGAACGGAAGAATGTCCAACAGAAGAACCGAAAAAGGAGGCCCCATGGCGTGGCGTCCATCCTTTCTCCATCGCTTCATCCCGTCATTCCCTCATCCTGTCATTCCCCGCAGATGAACCACGTAGAGGTCTGCTTCTCTCCCCCGCTCTACCCGCAGTTTGCCCGAGAGGGGACCATCGTGGTGGTGGTGGACATCTTCCGCGCCACCAGCGCCATGGTCACTGCATTCCAGCATGGCGCCAAGGCCATCATCCCTGTCTCGACCATCAAGGAGGCCCGCGAATACAAGGCCAAGGGCTATTTGGCGGGCGGTGAGCGCAATGGCGAGGTGGTGGACGGGTTCGCCTTTGGCAACAGCCCTTTCTCCTATATGAACGAGGAGATACGCGGCCGCGAGATAGCCCTCACCACCACCAACGGCACCCGCGCCATCAACATTGCGGCCAAGGATGCCGACAGCATTGCGATAGGCGCATTCCTCAACCTGAGCGCATTGGCCCGCTGGATAGTGCCGCAGGGCAAGGACGTGGTCATCCTCTGCGCGGGATGGAAAGACCGCTTCAACATGGAGGACAGCCTCTTTGCCGGGGCACTCACCGGCCTGCTGCTGGCCAGCGGAAAGTTCGTCTGCGACTGCGACAGCGCCAATGCCAGTTCGCTGGTCTACCGTTCGGCACGCAGAAATCCACTGCGTTTCCTGGCCAATTGCTCGCACCGCAAGCGCCTCAAGCACCTCGACCTCGAAAAGGACGTGGAATACTGCCTCCGCACCGATGTCACAGACGTGGTGCCCGTGCTGATGGACGGGAAGTTGGTGCTGGGCTGAGGGGATGGTGGCACGCAAGCAGCGGGCGATGACCTGCGCCATCGCCCACCCCATGCACATTGGCCTTCCTCAGTTGCAAACGATCATCACAGGTGCGCACAACTGTCCCACGCCTCCTGAGTTGATGCCAAAGTAGGTCACATAATACCGCACGGTCGGGGTCAGGCCCTCGAAGGTCTTCTTGCGCTTTTTGGAGAAATCAATGATGCCTCCGCTTGGGCCTTCACCCGATGGGCCACCGTTGGACGAGAGTGTGATCTGACCGCCCTTCACCGTTACGGAAGCAGGCAGTGGCTCCCCAGCGGTCAGGATGGCCACATAGACATCCACACCCTCTTGCGGGTCGCACGAGGACGTCAGCTCGCCCGATGCTCCACGGTTCAACTCCAGTCCGGTCATCTCCGCAGGCTTGGTCCTTGGTGTCTGCGTTTCCTTGGTGGGTTCAAAACCCGACAGGATCACCGTGGCCCTGTTGCCAAGCGCCACCGAATCCACATAATAGGCCGTATTGTTCAACGCCCCCAGCAGGGTCTCCTCTGCCGTTATGAATTCTGAATGGGCCGTGGCGCCACCGTCCTTATAGGCATTGATCTTGGCCGTGTAGTCCGACACCATTGCTCCGAATATCGGTTCGGTGAATGGCGGTGTTACGAACGTGGCCGCGTTCTGATAAAGGTTGGTATGCACCTTGGCGGCCGGAGTGTCGAGCTCTCCTATTTTGCGGTCAAGGTAATCGGTACGTTTCACGTATACTTTCATGGTCATTTTGTTTTAGTGATTAGGATTGGATGGAGATGGAAATTCAAATCAATAGTGCCCGCTCCCTATTCCGAACACCTTTGTTCGGATCGGATATCCCTTTTTCAGGAAACAGGATCGTCTTTTTGGAAAAAGGGATCGTCTTTTTAGAAAACAGGATCCCCTTTTTAGAAAACAGGATCCCCTTTTTAGAAAACAGGATCCCCTTTTCGGAAAACAGGATCGTCATTTGAGAAAACAGGATCCCCTTTTCGGAAAACAGGATCGTCTTTTTGGAAAAGAGGATCGTCTTTTTGGAAAAGAGGATCCTTTCTTCACAGATCGGTAAACCTTTCTCTCAGAAGGGGCTTGGAGGCACTGTGCGGATGTCAAAGAACGGAATGCGCTACAAGGGTAGGCCTTCCGTTCTAGCACCAAAAAAGCGTGGGACGTAAACCCCGCTTTTGGGGACGAGTTGGCAAAATATCTTACGGCATGGTCTTTTCGGTCACAGCCCGAACCACTGCTGCATCCTCGCTTCTACTGAATCCACAAACGATTCTGAGATCAGGAACTCATGATCGGGCAGATTGTCCAAGATGATGTGCTTGCCCTTCTTATACTGCTGCACAAAGCGCAGATTGACCATCTCAAACTTGCTTACCCGCTCAATGCCAAGCTGCTCCAACTTGGCCATCTCCTGCATGGTGATGCGCACACGTATCTTAATGATATCATTGCTCCGCTTGGGACATAGCAGCTTGATATCGCAATAGTTGCCAGCCGAACTCACCGACAGCAGCCTGCGCAAGGGAACACTGT
>JBFYQB010000053.1:0-20915 GCA_041302955.1 Flavobacteriales bacterium | reverse complement strand
CCTTCGTGTATTCTTCAAACGAACCTATCTTCTTCATCGTGTGCAGTTGTGGATTTCCAAAAGTAGCGGAGTTATTTTAGCAAAGAGGCAACCGCTCTGCGTCATCACCCAAAAGCAATTTTATCTTCGCGTTTCGTAAGAACTAAAAAGAACTACATTTGCGCTCCCAATTTTTAAGGCAATGGCTAAGAAAGGAGACAGAATACAGGTGATACTCGAGTGCACCGAGCATAAGACAAGCGGTGTTCCGGGCACATCCCGTTACATCACCAAGAAGAACAGAAAGAATACGCCAGAGCGTATCGAGTTGAAGAAATACAACCCGATCCTGAAGAAGGTGACCGTTCATAAAGAGATAAAATAAGCTGAACCATGGCTAAGAAGACAGTTGCAACGTTGAAGACCGGTACGGGTCGCGATTTTACTAAAGTGGTCAAGATGATCAAGTCTGAAAAGACAGGACAATACTCTTTCAAAGAAGAGGTTGTACACAACGACCACGTGAAAGACTTTTTGGCCAAGGAGCACTGATCCTACCCGCCACATTCGCATCGGGCTTCTCTCTGTTCGCAGGGAGAAGCCTTTTTCGTTTCATGCCAAAGTGATTGAACAGGGAAGAGTTGGGGGCCAAGGAGGGGCGCATTGTGCCTCAAGTGCAGGTTCTTCAATGTTCTTACCTTTCTCGATGCCAACACATCGATTTTTAATTCAATAGAAATGGGCTTATTTGATTTCTTCTCGAAGGAGAAAAAGGAACGTTTGGATGAGGGCTTGGATAAGACCCGCGAGAGCGTATTCTCCAAACTGGCCAAGGCGGTCATCGGCAAATCGAGCGTTGACGATGAGGTGCTAGATAAGTTAGAGGAGGTGCTGGTGACTTCCGATGTTGGCGTTGAGACCACGCTGAAGATCATCAAGCGCATAGAGGCCCGCGTGGCGCGCGACAAGTATATCGGCACCGATCAGTTGAACGGTATTCTGCGCGAGGAGATCACCGCGCTGTTGCAGGAGAACAACAGCCTGGACCTGGACCACATCGTTATCCCCGAAGGAAAACGCCCGTATGTGATCATGGTAGTGGGCGTGAACGGTGTGGGCAAGACCACCACCATCGGCAAGCTGGCCTATCAGCTCAAATCATCGGGCAAACATGTGATCTTGGGCGCTGCTGACACATTTCGCGCAGCGGCTGTCCAACAACTTATCATTTGGGGCGAACGGGTAGGTGTGACAGTGGTGAACCAAGGGATGAATGCCGACCCGGCCTCTGTGGCCTTTGATACGCTGCAAAGTGCGGTGGCGAAGAATGCTGATGTGGTCATTATTGACACGGCAGGCCGCCTGCACAACAAGGTGGGGCTGATGAACGAGCTATCGAAGGTACGCAAGGTGATGGACCGCATTGTGCCCGGTGCGCCTCATGAGATATTGCTGGTGCTCGATGCTTCGACCGGACAGAACGCTATAGAACAGGCCAAGCAATTCACCCTCGCAACGGATGTGAACGCCCTTGCGCTTACCAAGCTCGATGGTACGGCCAAGGGTGGCGTGGTCATTGGTATTTCTGACACGTTCAAAATCCCTGTGAAGTATATCGGAGTGGGTGAGAAAATGGAAGATCTGCAGGTTTTCAACGGAAAGGAGTTCGTTGACAGCCTGTTCAAGTGACCTTGCCCGCTCGATAAGTTTTCCCATTCCCGCACGCAAATCCGCTGAATATTGAGAACCAAGACACTAAAAAAGAACAAGATCAACGTGGTCACCCTCGGATGTTCCAAGAACGTCTACGACAGCGAGGTGCTGATGGGCCAATTGAAGTCCAACAAGTTGGAGGCGGAACACGAGTCCACCACTGATGATGCGAACATTGTGGTGATCAACACCTGTGGATTCATCGACAATGCGAAACAGGAAAGCATCGATACCATCATCCGATACGCGCAGGCGAAGGAAGATGGATTGGTAGAGAAGGTCTTTGTTACTGGGTGTCTGTCGGAGCGCTATAAGCCGGATCTGGAGAAGGAGATTCCCAATGTGGACCAGTATTTCGGCACTCGAGATCTGCCTCGATTGTTAAAGGCTTTGGGGGCTGATTACAAACATGAACTTGTTGGCGAACGATTGCTGACCACGCCTTCGCACTACGCCTACTTCAAGATTTCGGAAGGATGTGACCGGCCTTGCTCGTTCTGCGCCATTCCGCTGATGCGAGGCAATCATGTTTCCACACCGATTGAAGAATTGGTGGAGAATGCCAAAAAACTGGCCGCCAAGGGCGTGAAAGAGCTCATGCTTATTGCGCAGGACAGCACCTATTATGGCTTGGATATCTATGGCAGCCGTAGACTGGCAGACCTGCTCACAGAGCTTTGCAAAGTAGATGGCATCGAGTGGATACGATTGCACTATGCTTTCCCAGCAGGCTTTCCAGAGGACGTGTTGGAAGTGATGGCGCGTGAACCAAAGATCTGCAAGTATCTCGATATGCCGTTGCAGCACATTTCAGACCCCATGCTGAAATCCATGCGCAGAGGAACGACCAAGGAGAAGACCGACCGCTTGATGGCCACTATCAAGGCCAAAGTGCCGGGCATCGCCATTCGCACATCGCTTATCGTGGGTTATCCGGGCGAGACGAAGCAGGACTTCGAGACCATGCTTCAATGGGTGAAAGAGACACGGTTTGAACGGTTGGGTGTGTTCACCTATTCACATGAGGAGAATACCCATGCATACCTGTTGAAGGATAATGTTTCGAAGAAGGAGAAGACCCGCAGGGCCGAGGCCATCATGGAAGCACAGCAGGAAATTTCCGAGGAACTGAATCAGGCCAGAATTGGGCAGACCTTGCGGGTGCTCATTGACCGCAAGGAAGGTGATCACTTTGTAGGCCGTACCGAGTTTGATTCTCCAGAGGTGGATAACGAAGTACTGGTTAAAGCCGAGGGCAACTATCTTCGCATCGGTGATTTTGCAGATGTGCGCATCACTGGTGCCGAGTATTTCGATCTTTACGCAGAGGTAGTCCCATCATAGTTTGACACCATGAAACTGAATTTCCTCTTCCTTCTGCTTGCATCGTCTATGTTGATCTCTTCTTGTTCGGAAGATGAAGAACCGCAATTGGTCAGCAAATGGAAGTTGATAGAAATATTGGCTGACCCGGGTGATGGCAGCGGTCAGTTCGAATCAGTTGAAAGCGAAAAGACCATCGAGTTTTTTGAAGATGGCACGTATAGTTCCAACAGTACATTGTGCTTCATGGATTCGGAAGTAGGCACAGGCACTACTGGCACATACTCCATGGCAGATTCGACCATCTCGCCCTACTGTGGCATTGCCCCAACCGTACTTCATTATGAAATGGTGGGTGCCAATCTGGTGATCAGCTACCCTTGCTTCGAGCCGTGTAGGGAGAAATATGAGGCGGTGGACTAACCCAACGCCACGTCAAGGATCATCATGATGGTGAATCCCGCTATGAAGCCCAGCGTTGAGGTATCGGCATACTTGTCCATCTGCGTTTCGGGAATTACTTCTTCAATCACCACATAGATCATTGCTCCTGCAGCAAATGCAAGGGCATACGGCAGTATAGGCAAGGCATAGATGACCGCAGCCGCGCCTATTACCCCGGCAACGGGTTCCACAATGGCGGACATCTGTCCGTACCAGAAACTCTTGAATCGACTCAGGCCCAATCTGCGCATCGGTGCTGCAACGGCCAGTCCTTCCGGGAAATTCTGAAGGCCAATGCCAATGGCCAAAGCCATTGCAGCACCGATGGATGCACCTTCCACACCATGTGCAACGGCTCCGAAAGCCACGCCAACGGCCAAGCCTTCGGGAATATTGTGGAGGGTGATGGCCAGCACCAGCAACAGCGGGCTTTTCAATTTGGTGTCCACGCCTTCTTTTTTCTCAATAGGAAAATTGATGTGCAGGTGAGGAAGCACTTTATCCAATGCGAAGAGGAACAGCGCACCGCCCACAAATCCAATGGCAGCAGGTAGCCAGTTTGGCAAGTTCGGATTGGTCTGCTCGCTGATCTCAATTGCCGGGGCAAGCAACGACCAGAAGCTGGCTGCTATCATCACACCACCCGTAAAACCCAGCATGCCATCAAGCAACTGGCGGTTCATCGTTTTGACAAAGAAGATGAGTGATGCACCTGCTGCGGTGAGAAGCCATGTTCCTGTTGTGGCTATCAGCGCCTGCATGACAGGTGTAAGTCCTAGAAACCAATTTTGCAGTTGTTCCATGGGTTCAGTTGGCTACGAAAATGTGTTTGGCAACATCATGGCTCACATGCAGCGTTTCCCCGTTCAGAAGAATCTCCACCGAGCGGTCAAAATCGTGACGGTCTGTAAGTGTGAATGCTTGTCCGAGGTCGAGCCCAACTTTCTTAAGATAAGCGAGAAAGCTGTCTGAATGTTCGGTCACACCCAGCACTTTGGATTGCTTGCCAAGAGGAAGTTCATCAAGTTTAATGCGCGCTGGGGCAGGAAAGTTGCCTTCAGCATCGGGAATCGGCCCACCATGAGGGTCATATTTCGGGTGGTTCAGGAATCTGTCCAATCGTTCAACCAGGAGCGGGCTGCTGATATGCTCCAACTGCTCCGCCACATCATGCACTTCGTCCCATCCAAATCCGAGGTGCTCCACAAGGAAAACCTCCCACAGGCGATGCTTGCGGATAATATCGACCGCAACTTTTCGCCCTTTCTCCGTTAGCGTAACGCCTTGATATTTCTTGTGGTCTACCAGCTTTTTGGTCGATAGACGTTTGATCATATCGGTGGCCGAAGATGCCTTGGTATCCATCCTCTCCGCCAGCGCATTGGTGCTCACACCGCTATCGCCTTTTCGAGAGAGCTTATAGATGGCCTTCAGATAGTTCTCTTCGGTAAAGGAGTTTTCCATGGTGCAAAACTAGTGGATTCCTTTGCTCTAAAACAAAATTTAGATAAGTCTAAAAATTAATTACGTTTGCACTGTGAAATTTTCGGTGTCAATAATATTAGCTAGCATGTTGGTCTTATGCAGCGCAGCAAGTGGTGCATGGGCGCAGCATGTCGTTTCTGGTCAGGTGATGGCCGATGATTTGCCAGTGCCGTTTGCCAATGTGGTACTCAAGGGCACTGCCATCGGAGCAAGCGCAGACGAGCAAGGCAGATTCAAACTGACGGAAATTGAAGATGGAGCGCACGTCCTGCTGTTCAGTGCGATCAGTTTCAGACGAGAGGAAGTGAAAGTGACCGTAGCTGGCAAGGACATCCAATTGGGCAGCGTGAACTTATTGCCCGATGTACTGGGTTTGGAAGAGGTAGTGGTGAGCGGTACCATGAAGGAAAGCTTCATTACAGCATCTCCAGTTAAAGTGGAGGTCATAACCACCGAACTGTTGGAGCGTACCACCTCGCCCACCAACCTGATGCAGGCATTGAAGCTTATAAACGGTGTGCAGGAGGTGGTGAGCTGTGGGGTGTGTTATACCAACAGCATCAGCATCAATGGGTTTCCGGGGCAGTACACGGCTTTGCTTGTGGACGGAAGTCCGGTGTATGGCAATCTGGCGTCTGTGTACGGATTGAATGGCATACCTCGACAGATGATAGACCGCATTGAGGTGATAAAGGGTCCCAACTCCACGTTATATGGTGCGGAGGCGATGGCGGGCGTGATCAACATCATCACAAAAAACCCACAGGACCAGCCACTGATAGCAGCTGATGTGCGGGTGACATCTCATCTGGAGACCTTCGGAAACATCGCTTGGTCGCCCAATATGGGCAAATGGAACGGCACGGTAGGCGCCAATGTGGGGTTTATCAATCTATTTGAAGACGACAATGGTGATGGCTTTGGAGACATCGTGAACATGGAACGGGTGTCGGCCTTCACCAAATGGACCATGAAACGCAAAGAGGGCCGCCAATTGCAACTGATGGGGAAATACTATTACGAGGATAGACGCAACGGTGTGGAGGCCTTTCTCCAAGACCGTGCCTATCGCACCTTGCGTGGCAGTGATAGTATCTATGGTGAGAGTATCTACACCAATCGTGGAGAGATTTTCGGTACGTACCAATTGCCCTTGCGCGAGAGGATCCGCTTCGATTTTTCGGCCAGCTACCACGATCAGGACAGCTATTACGGTACAGACAACTATGCTGCCGTGCAGTGGATCGGATTCGGCAATCTGGTTTGGAATCGTGCGATCAGATCGCACGACCTGACCGCGGGGCTTACGGCCCGTTATCAGTATTATGACGACAATACTGTGGCCACGGCCAAAGAACCTGAAAGGCAGTTCATTCCCGGGGTATTCATTCAGGATGAGTGGACGCTGAAGCCCAATGTATGGCAACTTTTGGGCGGTGCGCGGTTGGATTACTATGACGTGCATGGACCGGTATTTTCACCGCGCATCAACCTGAAATACCGCCCAGGCCAATGGACCACCTTCCGATTGAATCTGGGCACGGGCTTCAAGGTGGTGAATCTATTCACCGAAGACCATGCCTTCATTTCCGGCCAGCGTGAAGTGGTATTGAAGGATGAGCTGCAGCCCGAGCGCTCCTACAATGCTGCGCTTAATTTCAACCATGTGTATACTCTTGGGGGTTCGCAGGGCTCGGTGGATGTGGATGGATTCTACACCTATTTCACCAATCGTATCATTCCTGATTATGGTACGCCAGGGCAGATCATCTATGCCAACACGGACGGACACGTGCAATCGTGGGGCATCAGCGCATCGGTCAATCATAGTTTCAAGTTTCCGGTCATGGTGCGGTTGGGATTCAATTATCTGAATGCTAAGCAGACAGAGCGCAATGCCATAGGCCAATGGGAGACGACTTCGCTGCCATTTGCGTCCGAATGGTCCGGCAATGGAGTGCTGTCCTATCGTTGGCGGAAGGCCCATCTGGAGTTTGCCTACACCTTCAATCTTATCGGCCCCATGCAACTGCCATTGGTCTATGACCTGGATGTCATGGGCCAACCGCTGCCCAATGCACGGCCTACCACTTCAAAGCCGTTCTATCTGGATAATTTCCAGATAACCTACATGTGGAACAAGGCATCCATCCGCGTATTTGCAGGCATGGAGAACATCATGGACTACAAACAGCCTATTTCGCCACTCACGGGCTACAACGACCCCAATGCCAATGCGGGGTTCAGTCCGTTCTTCGATACTTCCTATTCCTACAGCCCGATTCACGGTCGTGAAATGTATGTGGGCGTGGCCTGGGAGTTAAAGTAGGGGCCAAATAAAAGAGCGAACCATATCGGCCCGCTCCTTTGATCAATTGATATGGCAACAGCGGCCTACTTCGCGGCCTGTTCCTCCTCGCGGAGCGCCCTGCGGAGTATCTTGCCCACGTTGGTCTTAGGCAGTTCGTTGCGGAAAACCACGTATTTCGGGCGCTTGTAGCCGGTCATGTTGTCGGCACAGAAGTCTTTGATCTCCTTTTCGGTGAGCGATGCATCCTTCTTCACCACAAATACCTTCACGGCTTCGGACGACTTATCGTCAGGCACACCGATGGCGGCCACTTCCAGCACCTTGGGGTGCGAGGCGATAACTTCTTCCACCTCGTTCGGATACACATTGAAGCCTGATACCAGGATCATGTCCTTGATGCGGTCCACAATGGTGAAATAACCATCGGCACTCATCACGGCCACATCGCCTGTGCGCAACCATCCGTCCTTTATCTGGTTGGCGGTCTCCTCGGGACGATTGTAGTAGCCTTGCATCACCTGCGGGCCTTTGATCAATATCTCGCCACGTTCGCCTACTGGTACCTCGTTGCCATTCTCATCGCACAACTTCATCTCGGTGCTCGGTACTGGAACTCCGATGGTGCCTATGCGGGCGTTGCCATTGAGCGGATTGGCCGAGGCCACGGGCGAGCTCTCTGTAAGGCCGTATCCTTCTACAAGGATGTTGCCCGTAACCTGCTTCCATTTTTCGGCAACTGGGCGCTGAATGGCCATGGCACCTCCTATCACCGCTTTAACACCACTGAAATCGATGGTCTTGAACTCCTCATTGTTCAGCAGTCCGTTGAACAGCGTGTTCACCCCGGTCATCACTGTCCATTTCTGTTTCTTCAGTTCCTTGATGAATGCGGGCAGGTCGCGTGGGTTGGTTATCAGCACGTTCTTGCCGCCAAGGCAGATGAACGCCATGCAGTTCACTGTAAGTGAGAAAATGTGGTACATCGGCAGTGGGGTGATGATCACCTCTTTGCCCTCATGAAGCGTGTCGCCCATCCAGGCCTTCATCTGCTCCATGTTGGCGATAACGTTGCGATGCGTGAGCACTGCTCCTTTCGATACGCCCGTGGTGCCGCCTGTGTATTGCAGGAATGCGGTGTCGCTACTTTTCAGTGTGGCCATCTTTGGCTTTATGCCGTGGTCTTTCACCAGATCGCGGAAGTCGATGGTCTTGGGCAGGTTGTAGGCCGGCACCATCTTCTTCACGTATTGCAATACAAAGTTTACGATGAACTGCTTGGGTTGCGGGAACATGTCGGGTATACGGGTCACGATGACGTGCTTCACGCCAGTGCGCGAAAGGCATTCCTGCAGTTCTGCGCAGAAATTGGCCACGATGACCAAAGCCTTGGCACCCGAATCGTTGAACTGATGCTCCATCTCGCGCGAGGTGTAGAGCGGGTTCACGTTCACCACCACCAGGCCTGCTATCATTGAACCATAGATGCATACCGGGTACTGCAACAGGTTGGGCATCTGAATGGCGATGCGGTCGCCCGGTTTCAGGTCGGTATTCTTCTGCAACCATCCAGCAAAGTTGTGGGCCCGTTGCTTCAGTTGATTGAAGGTGAGCTGCACGCCCATGTTCTCAAACGCCACCTTGTCGCCAAACTTGGTGCAGCTGTCCTCAAAAGCAGCAAGAATGCTGGGATAGCTGTCCGGGTTTATGTCTGTAGGTACGCCCTTGGGGTAGTGCTGATGCCAGATTTTCTGTTCCATGTGAAGGGTAGAGTAGGTGTCGGTTTTTGTAAAAGAGGCCCAAAGCTAACAGTTCGGGCGAAACATGAGGGAATACCTTCCGATCGGGGAAAAATGCAGCTGCTGCTACTTCTTCCCCTTCTTCTTTTTCTGCTTGGATTGAAATTCCTCTTCCTTGGCTATCAGTGTTCGCCAATCGTGCTCGCTGCTGAAGTCGATGGTCTGCGTATAGTCGGCCTTGTCCATGTGCACGCGGTTTATGGGCTGACCGAGAAACTCCTCTATCGTGTCGAGCATCTCCTGCTCCTCAGGGCTGCTGAATGATACGGCAAGGCCCTTCTTCATCCCGCGCCCAGTGCGGCCCACACGGTGCACATAGTTCTCCGGCTTGTCGGGCAGGTCGTAGTTCACCACATAGTCCACATCGGGAATATCGATGCCCCGCGCGCTTACGTCCGTGGCCACAAGGATTTTCACTTCGCCCGAGCGGAACAGCCGCATGGCCTCGGCCCGTTCGTTCTGGTCCTTGTCGCTGTGGATGGTCACGGTGGCGATGTTGACGCGCTCCATTGCCTTGAACACCCTTTCGGCCCGCACCTTGGTTCGCACAAACACTAGAATCTTGCTTTCCGGATTCTCCGTCACCACCCGTTCGAGGAAATACCGCTTGTCGTCCATCGCGATGAAAGCCACCGAGTGGGTGATGTTCTTCGACACCGGGTCTTTGGGCGATACCTGAATGCGGATGGGGTTGGTGACCAACGAATAGGCCAGGTCCTTGATGTGGTCGTTGATGGTGGCCGAGAAGAACAGCGTTTGCCGCTTCTTGGGCAGCTTGCCCGTCAGGTCGCGGATGTCTTTGATAAAGCCGAGGTCCAGCATGTGGTCGGCCTCGTCCAAAACCAGAATCTCCACGCGGTGCAACCGCAGATGGCCTTGGCTCACCAGGTCGAAGAGGCGGCCAGGGGTGGCTATCAGCACATCAACGCCCTTGTTCAGCCCCGCAATCTGCGGTTCTTGGTCCACACCGCCATGGATGCAGAGGATGGTGACGCGCGTGTAGCGGCTCAATTCCACGAACACATCGGTTATCTGCAAGGCCAGCTCGTGGGTGGGCGCCATCACGATGCACTTCACCCCATCGGGCCTGTCGGGACGCTTGCGCGCCTCTATGGTGCTGATGATGGGAATGGCAAAGGCCCCAGTTTTCCCCGTGCCCGTCTGCGCTATGGCCAGCACATCCTCCCCTTTCAGAATAGCGGGGATGGAGCGATACTGGATATCCGTAGGCTTCTTGAAACCGAGGTTGTCCAAGCTGCGCTTGATGCCTTGGTCGATATAGTAATCGTCAAATTTCATTTTTCAGAAGAAAGGGGAAATGGCGCGTGTAATTCCCCAGTGGGCGAAGGTAATGAATGGGGGATAGCGGGTGGGACGGTGGTGTCGTTCGGTAAAGACCCCACTGATCATATCTCTTTAAGGTGGAGATGATAGATCTGCTGATTGTTGTGATCAGGCGACCTATCAGTAGTGGTCTGTCTGGGCAAACCCTATTCCCCCACTGCCAACACGCCCCTTACCACGTCATCTTCCGCATAGAGCACATCGGCAGCCAGCTGAATGCGCTGCACGAAGCTCCACACGTGCTCAAAGGCCCGCTTGCGCAGCAGGGTGGTGCGCACCCGGTGGCGTTTTTTCAGTTCGTGCTGCACCTCGGCATCGGTAAGCGCGATGGCAGTGTCCAATAGAGCCTGTATCTGGGCGGGGGTCATGCCCTTGGCGGTAAGCTCGTCAACATGGTCGAGGGCCAGCAGGTGCATGGTGCGCACGGCCACCGCATAGTTGGCCGGGGCGTGGCGCATTCTGCTCAGGCGCGAAAACCCGAACACGTTGAACTCATCCTTGCCCTTGAAAGCTCGGTTGGCGTAGTAGCGCAGGTCGCGCACAGCGGCCGCACATTGGTCCAGACTCTCGGCAAGCAGGGCCGCGCTGATCTGCTGGTTGTCCACCGTGGTCTCGTCCCTGGGAATGTTCATGGCGGTGTCGATGGCCTGCTGCCAGTCGTCACGGAAATCGGTGCCCAAATCGGGGTCCAGTTCTTCGAAGGCAGTGATCCGCTCCTCATAGAGCCTGCATAGCCGGGCGGCAATGGTAAGCGCTTTGGCATCGTTGAAGGAATAAGGGCGATTGTCGCTCATCATCAAAGGTTATTGGTTGTTGCACACGGGTTGGCTGGCGTGCTGCGGCAGTTGGCCACCATAGCACATTGATCTTCTTTTGGCGTTCATGACCTATTTTCTACAGTTCATGTCATGGTAAATGTAGAATACGAACAGGTTGATACACGACATGATAAAGTTAGTATTCCATATTTAAAAGTTACCATACCACATAGTAAAGTTAATATTAATCACATGTGATGAATACCAACTTTTAGTTGCAGGAAATTAACTTTTGTATGTAGTATATCAACTATTAATTTTAGAATATTAACCAATAGATGTGGTATATCAACCTGAGTATGTTGTATATCTACTTTTATATGTTGTAGATGAAATGCTCCTTGTGGTGGTGCATTGAGCGCATGTTTCGCAGCCAGCAGCCTGTGCATTGGCACACCGATGCACATTGCTTCAATAAAAAAGGGCTTTGGCACGTCTGTTGAACAGCAAAGGGTGGTGTAGAGGTCATGCAGCGCATCCAGCACCATCGCCTTACCTCCAAACCTTGGCCTGACCTCCATTAGGCCAATGTCAACTTAGGTTTCACCTCCCTCCCGCTTCGCTCCATTCCTCCGCTATCTTTGCCCGCGATGAGCTTTGTCTATCCCGGGTTTCTGTTTGCCCTCGCGGCCATCTCCATTCCCATTATCGTCCATCTGTTCAACTTCCGCAGGTTCAGGAAGGTGTATTTCAGCGACATCCGCTTTCTGAAGCAGGTGGACATGCAGACCCGCAGCCGCAACCAGTTGCGCCATCTGCTGGTGCTGGCCGCCCGCATCCTTGCCGTGACCTGTCTGGTGCTGGCCTTCGCGCAGCCTTTCATCCCTGCGGATGGAAATAGGGATACTTCGCCCTTGACCCACGCCACCATCTATGTGGACAATTCCTTCAGTATGAATGCCGATGGCGAGCAGGGCAGCCTGCTGGATGAGGCCCGCGCCAAGGCACTGGAGGTGGCCACGGCCTACGCCAACGGCAGCAATCTGCGGCTGCTGACCAACGATTTCGACCCGCGCCATCAGCGCAGCATGAGTCTTGAGGAGTTCAAGAGCGAGGTGGCATCTATAACGCCTTCGCCCGCTGTGCGCACCATGAGCGAAGTGGCCGCCCGCGCGCAGGCCGATGACAGGCAGGGCGGTGGGCAAGACATCTTCCTCATCTCCGACCTGCAGCGCAGCACCACGGATGTGACCGCCACATCGGTCGATTCGCTCTCCAACCTCTTCATCCTGCCCGTTGCGGCCACATCGGTCAGCAATCTGTATGTCGATTCGGTGTGGTTCACCGGCCCGGTGCGCCTGCCCGACCAGCCCGATGTGCTGACGGCCCGCATCCGCAACACCTCTGACGATGCGGTGGAGAACCTTACCGTCAAGCTGCTCATCAACGGCACCCAGCGCGCCATCGGCACTGTGAGCCTGCAAGGCCGTTCGTTCGAACAGGTGGAGCTGGCCTTTACCAATGCCGACCGTGGCATCCAGCTCGCAGAAGTGGCGATAGAGGACTATCCCATTGTGTACGACAACCGCTACCTGATCTCCTACTCCGTGGCGCGAACTGTGCCTGTGCTGCACATCAAGGGCGAGGACGGTGCCGATGCGGTGACGCGCCTCTTCAAGGACGACCCCTACATGGCCTTCACCGAAACGGGTGCCAACAGCATCGACTTTTCCACCTTCGCCCAGCAGCGGCTCATTGTGGTGAGCGGGGTGCGCAAGCCGTCCACAGGCATGATGCAGGAGCTGATGCGGTTCTGCGCCAACGGAGGCCACGTGCTGGTGGTGCCATCTGCCCAGGCCGACCGCACCGCGCAGAACGAGCTGCTCACCACCCTCGGTGCCGAGCCTTTTGCCGGCATGGACAGCGCTGCGCAGAAGGTGGACCGCGTGAATCTGCAAAGCGCACTGATGCGCAATGTGTTCATGGAATGGGGCGAGCGCATTGACCTGCCCACCACCAACGGGCATTTCGCCACATCGACCAATGCCAAGAGCGGCCGCGAACCGCTGCTCACGCTGGCCAACGGTAGCCCGTTCCTGAGTCGCTATCCATCGGGCAAGGGCAGCGTCTATGTGCTGGCATCGCCCTTGGCCAACAGCATGACCAATTTTCACCGCCACGCGCTCTTTGTACCCGCGCTCTACAACATGGCGCTCAACAGCACCAACAGTGGAACGAGTGCCGAGACCTTGGGCGATGAGGAGCTCATTCCTATAAATGGTTTTGCCACCGAGAAGCTGGTGAATCCCGCATTGCAGGCGGTGGAAACAGGCGAGCGCTTCATGCCCGAACTGGTGGTGCGGGGCGATGGCATCGGCATCATGGTACACGGGCAGGTGCGTACGGACGGCCACTATATGCTGCTGGCCGAGAAGGACACCGTGCAGTCCGTCAGTTTCAATTACAACCGTGCGGAGAGCGCCTTGGAGTATTACACCGAGGAGGAATTCACCAAGCTGGCCGAGAACACCGGTATTGCCCGCATGGAATTCGTCACTGCCGGGCTGGGCAATATCTCCAACACTATCGAAGAGATACACGAAGGCAAACGCCTCTGGAAACTGTTCCTTATCCTTGCTTTGCTTTTTCTCGCGATGGAAACTTTGCTGCTTCGTTTGTGGAAATAATGGTCAGACCTTGCGGCAAGCACCTGATCGGAATTGTTCATTGCTAATTGCTAATTGCTCATTGTTAATTGAAAAAAGATGGTCATCCTTATCCAGAACGCCCGCATCATCAACCCTGCATCGCCCCACCACAACACCGTGAAGGATATTCTGGTGGAGGACGGTATCATCGCGCAGATCGGCACTGCCATAGACCCATTGTGTGCCGATGAAGTGATAGAAGGCGATGATATCATGGTGAGCGCGGGCTGGGTGGACCTCTTCGCCACCATTGGCGATCCAGGCTTTGAGCACCGCGAGAGCATAGCTTCCGCATTGAAGGCCGCTGCCAATGGAGGATTCACCAAAGTGGTCATTTCACCAGAGGCCTATCCTGTGGTGGATGGCAAGGGCGGGGTGGAATACCTGCTGCGCAATGCCGCGGGCAATGTGGTGGATGCGCTGCCATTGGGCGCCATCACCAAGCGGTTGGAAGGCAAGGAACTGGCCGAGATGTATGACATGGTGCGGTCTGGTGCCGTGGGTGTCAGCAATGGCAAGCACACCATAGCCAACGCCAAGGTGATGCAGGTGGCCATGCAATATGCACAGGAGCTGAAGGCACCGTTCTACAGTTTTGCGGAAGAAGAGAAGATCGCACATGGCGGGCAAATGCACGAAGGTGTTGTCAGCACCACGCTTGGCCTCAAAGGCACTCCCGCTTTGGCCGAGGAACTTGCCGTGGCCCGCGACCTCTACTTGGCGCGCTACACGGAGACTGCGCTCCACTTCTCGCACATCACCACCGCTGGGGCTGTTTCCCTTATCCGTGACGCCAAGGCCAACGGCATGAAGGTGACGGCCAGCGTGCCAGTGCATCATCTGCTTTTGACGGATGACACCGTGAAGGACTTCGACAGCAACTATAAGGTGCGCCCGCCATTCCGCGATCAGGCCCATATCGATGCGTTGTGGGATGGCCTGAAAGACGGTACCATCGATGCCATCATCTCCGACCACGAGCCTCTTGAGATAGAGGCCAAGTTCATGGAATTCGGACAGGCCAGGCCGGGCATCACTGCTCTGGAAACATTCTTCCCTGCGCTGCTCCAAGCTGCCGAGGGCCGAGCATCGCTCGAACTGCTTATCGACAAACTGACCATAGGCCCACGAAGGGTGCTTGGTCTCACCGATGCCACCATCTTCGAAGGAAATCCGGCCGAACTGACACTATTCAGCACAGGCATCTCATGGATCTACACTGCCGAAGAATCGGCATCTCTTTCCAACAATAATCCTTTGTGGGAAAAGGAACTGACAGGTAAGGCATTTGCGGTGATCAACCACGGCCAACTGGTGTTTGCGCAGAGCGCATCGCTGGCCTAAGGAACAGGTTATTCTCCTGTGAAGGCAGGATTCCGCTTTTCTAAGAACGCTGCTATTCCCTCGGCATTGTCGGATGTTCTTCCAGCCATGCCTTGCAGGTCGCGCTCCACGGCAAGTTGTTCTTCAAGGTCGTTGCTCAAGGAATAATTAAGGGCCTTCTTGGTCAGTCCAAGGCCTCGGGTCGGCATTTTGGCCATACGCTTGGCAAGGGTCAGGGCCCCGCTCATCAGGTCGGTATCTGGGAAAATGGCATAGACCAGTCCGAGGTCCTTCGCCTCTTGCACAGACATCTTTTCGCCAAGCATCATCAGTGCCGTAGCACGATGGAAGCCCACCAGACGCGGTAGGAAGTAGGTCCCGCCGGTGTCCGGTATCAGCCCGATGTTGATGAACGACTGAATGAACTTGGCGCTTTCTCCCGCCACCACGATGTCGCAGCAGAAAGCCAAGTTGGCACCCGCTCCTGCAGCCACACCATTCACGGCAGCGATCACAGGTTTCTCTATGCCGCGGATCTTGCGTACAATAGGGTTGTACTTGGTCTCCACATGCTCCTCGATATCGGCAGCACCGGGTGCGATGGCCTCGGCAAGGTCCTGCCCGGCACAGAAGCCACGGCCGGCACCGGTAATGAGCACGGCCCGCACTTCGGTATTGTCCATGCAATGGTCCAAAGCGGCCTGCACATCCATCGCCATTTCCTGATTGAAGCTGTTGAGCTTATCAGGACGATTGAGGGTGATGACCGCCACATTGTCGGTGATGATGAAATCGATGATGGAGAATTGCATGGTCTGGATTCTGTCGGTCGGCTAAAGTAAATCTTGAAACCTGACAAATGACAGTTTTGCACCCATAGCTTTTCCGTTAACTTTCAGCCCTCAACCACTCAAAACCATATCCATGAAACGCTTCTTACTCATCATTGCAATCGGCCTTGGCCTATCGCTCACCTCAGTCAGTGCACAGAACGGCCCCATGTATGGCGGGGAAGCTATTGTCGAAATGCTCAAAGGGGTGAACGAGGTGCAGGTGCTTATCAACGGGTTTGAATACACCTATAACGCTGACTGGCTTAGCGGTGTCAAGCTTGAGGATGCCAATACGGTCAGTTTCTCACGCGGAAGGGTTCGCCATTCGTACGATATGCGGAAGATTACAATGATCCAGGACGAGGGCCGCTATATCAAGGTTTGGATGAAGTAGTGCTCAGTTGAGCATGTAGGCCACCTCGAGCTTGAACTCCGGTATCTCGGCCTTGAAGGTTCTGCCCGTTGCGGTATGCACCATTTTGTAATAACCTTTCATGCGTCCAATGCCGGTGGACAGATTGCAGGCGCTCTCGTAGTTGAATGACTCTCCTGGTGCAAGCAAGGGCTTTTCGCCCACTACACCTTCACCGTCTACGATGGTGTGAAGCCCGTTGCTGTCGAATATGTCCCAATGGCGTGCGACAAGCTGCACCTCGAAAGGATTGTGGTTCTCTATTGTGATACGATAGAAAAACACAAAATACCCTTTGGCACCATCGGAGAATTCTGGCTTGAAGGTTACCCTTGCCGAAATGTGCATTCCCTCTGCGAGTTGCGTCATGACGAGTAATTAGCTGACAAATGAACGGTTAATACCGCTATTGGTTGTTTGTCACGGGGCCTGTGGGTTGATAATCGGCTTGCGAGGGCATTTAATTGTCCAAGTAGATTCGGCCTTGACGCCACATGTCCACTGCTCGGAACCAGCTGTCCTTATATAATTGAGAACGTTCGAGGCGATAGTCATTGTCTGTGAATGGATTGTTCACCTTTATGAACGTGAAACTGACCGATGCAGGATTCGAAGGCTCACCATATACCCATTGTTCTGAATTGGAGGTCTTATAAAGTGCATTGGGTGTGCCGAATATTAGGAATACCATTCCGCGATCAGTTCGCCAACCTTCAGTGAAAGATGTGAAATAGGCGTTGGCGTCCTGAACGCGGCTGTAGTATTTTTCGATGAGGATTCTCGCACGTTCTGGATTTCCGGCCAAGGAAAGCCAGAAGCGGTCCACCTCAGCCTTTGGGAAATCGGCAGAGGTCAATTTCTTGAATTCCTGATTACTGTTGATATAACGTAAAGGTGCAATGAGGTCGTCAACCTCCTTCACTTTCGGAAAACCATCCTCGAAGCGAAAGAGGGTAAGTCCTTCACGCGTGCTGTCGTTCACTTGAATGTGATACATCCCAATTGCGGAGAGGTTTATTGGCGTTCCGAGTGGTATGCTGAATGTGCTGTCCGCCTTGTAATCGAACGCGGCAGGTTCTTCCATGGAGAATGGAGGTCTGGGCAGTGGGAAGTCGCGCTCGTAGTAACGCACTTTGGCCTCAGATGCCCCACTTGCATGAGAGATGACCACCTTCTGTTGCAGTGAGACCACATTGCTGAACAACGGAGCACTGTCGGCTTCAAGCATGTTGAAGAACTGCCGACAATTGTAAGAAGTCCGGTCTATGGGGATGTACTGCCTTACGCGAGCATTTCGTTTCAGGTCAATGAGGTCTATTTTGAGCAGCCCGGCTTTAGAACGTGAGGGTTTAAAGCGAAGGGTGCCTTCTATTGCGCGATCGGTCAATGAAAGCACGCTATCCTTAAAAAGAACAACTGCACTGTCCACGAGCATTCGGCTCTCCAACTGACCATATATCTCGTAACGCATTCTGAATTCTGCCGAAAAGAACCCGCTTGTGGCATTTTGGAGATATAGCAACTCATTGGATGGAATTCGGAAATCGAGCACTGATACCGTGTCGTTGAGATGGCGAACACGAAACGAGGGGGAGAGTACCGTTGCCTTACGGTCATAGATGTAGGCGAGGTTCTGTTCCGAAAGACGCTCCGTTGAATAGCAGCCTGCCAGCAGCAATACTGCCAGTATGGCCCATGGCCAGATAATCTTACTGTTCATCGTCTCCATCTTCATCGTGTCCACTATCCGCCATAAGATCTTCAGGAATGGCCTTGCTGGTCCGAGCGCCCAACTTACGAAGCTCTTCTGACCTGCGGACAAGGTTTCCCGCACCTTCAGACAGCTTCTTCTTGGCCTCGCCAAATGCACTTTGGGTCTGACCAAGATGGCGTTCTATCTTATTCATATCCTCGGCAAAACCCACAAACTTGTCATAGAGCTGACCGCTTTTTTGGGCAATAATGATTGCGTTTCGTGTCTGGCGCTCCTGTTTCCAGATGGCGCTGATGGTGCGCAATGTTGCCAACAGGGTACTAGGACTTACGATGACCACCTTTCTTTCCCATGCAAAATTGAAAAGCTCATTGTCTGCTTTTACGGCTTGGCTGAAAGAGCTTTCTATCGGCATGAACATTAGCACGAAATCAGGCGTCTGCATACCCTTGGCATTCTGATACGCCTTGTCAGAGAGAAGTTTGACGTGCATCTTGACCGACTCTATGTGGGCCTTCAACTGACGTGACTGTTCATCCGCATCTTCGCTGTTCACGTAGCGGTCGTAGGCTACAAGCGACACTTTGGAGTCGATGATGATGAACTTGTCATCGGGTAGTTTGATGATGACATCCGGACGCAGTATGGTACCATCATGGTCGGTGGTACTATACTGTGTGAAATACTCGTTATCCTTTACCAGACCACTGCTTTCCAGTATCCTTTCCAGAATCATTTCGCCCCAGTTGCCTTGTTTCTTGGTGTCGCCTTTGAGGGCCGATGCCAGATTGTTTGCCTCTTCACTGATCTTATGATTGAGTTCCATCAGGTGTTTTATCTGCTCTCCTAATGCGGCCTTCTCCTTCTTTTCCTCGCCATAATTACGTTCCACTTTCTCTTCGAAATCTTTGATGCGTTCGCGCAAGGGGCCAAGTATGGCATCGAGATTCTCTTTGTTTTTCTCTGTGAACGTCTTCGATTTTTCTTCTAGAATACGATTAGCAAGATTCTCAAATTCGGTATTGAATCTCTTATTGAGGTCTTCGAATTCTTGTTTCTGCTCACGAATGCGTTCTTCCTGCAATCTGAATTTTTCGATCGAAGCTTCCAGTCGTCCGTTCAGTGTTCGAAGCTCTTCCTGCGATGTTCTAAGGTCATCACGCAGTTTGTCACGTTCCGCTATCAACATGTCTCGGCCTTGTTGTAAGCGACCTTCCTCAATTCTTAGACTTTGCAGCTGTGCACTGAGCGAGTCCCTTTCTGAGGTGAGCTTTTCGAGTGCTTCTGCATCTATGACAGATGCTTTTGAAAGCAGTTTTGAAACCAGAAATCCGAGAGCGGATCCAACCGCCAGACCAATGATGAGATACCCTATTTCCATGGCGGATGAAGGTAGGTGATCAATAGATAAGCCGAAATATATCAGCAGCTAATATCAACAATTTCAAGTTTGACTCAGGCATTGAGGCGGGTTCTTAAACCTTCCAGAAATTATAGAAATTGAACCACTGCTCGGGTTGCGCTTGAACTTTCTTTTCCACTTCTTTCACAAATGCCTCCAGCAGCACTTCGGGCTTCTGTTTGCCTGTGATGGGCTCGGTGGCCGAGAAGGCATAACCGTTCTTGCCGTGCCTCATGCCGAAAACCACGCATTTGGGTACATCAAACTTGGAAGCGATGGCAAATGGACCGTGTGGAAATTGTGCTTCATATCCAAGAAAAGGATGTTTCAAGGTGCGCATGCCCTCGCGGAAGCGGTCGCCATGAATGCACACGATCTCCTTATTGAGAATGGCGGCAGTGATGGCATAGACGTGCGACATGTCGTCCTTGATAGGAATGACATTGAAGCGCCTGCCGCCCGTGGTCTGTTCGACCGTGCGTTTTATCTGCTCATGTTCGGCCTCATACATCACCACATTGATGGTGCCTCCATAGTTGGTCATTAGGTGGCCGGCCACTTCCCAGTTGCCTACGTGGGCACTGATCAGAATGCCGCCCGTGTTGTTCTTCACCATGTCGATGATGTGGTGATGCCCGTCCGAATGGAGGTCGAATCGGTCCACCATGCCGCTGGCCATCGCCACTTTGTCTATCAACATCTGGCCGATGGCGTAGTAGCTGCGGTAAATGCCCAGAATGCTTCGCAGCTTGCTTTTGCGCATCCCCTTGCGGTAGAAGGTATAGAGCGCACCACTGGTCTTCCACGAAAAAAGGAAGAAGTAGGCCACCACAAGATGCAGGAATCCATAGGTGAATCCCAACCCCAGATTCTTCATGAAGAAGATGAAGAACCAATAACCCAGCGGGGTACCGCGGCTTTTTCCGCTCCAGTTTGACATTGATGGGAGGAGTTAGGTCTTTGGAGTAATAGAAAAAGGGTTCACGCTAAGGGCGCAAAAGAACGCGTAAAGAACGCAAAGGGCAATTGAGAGAGATATGAAGTTGCCGACCGACTGATCAACTAATCGACCCGTGCGGCAACGAAGTCATAGAACTGCTGAAAGGTCTGCACTTCTTTGAAGTCATCAGCGGTCATCTTGAAACCGAAGTTCTCTTCGATCAGCACGACCAGATCTACATAGTCGAGGCTATCCAGATCGAGCGCCTTATGCATGTTGGCCTCGGGCTGCATCACGGCAGCATCAGCCTCAAATTCTTCAATGAGAAAATTGTTGATGGTAACGATGACGGTTTGTTTGTCCATATCAGCCGTTGAACTTTTTCAGAATAAGTGTAGAGTTGGTGCCTCCAAATCCAAACGAGTTCGAG
>JBFYQB010000052.1:0-4458 GCA_041302955.1 Flavobacteriales bacterium | reverse complement strand
GATACCCTCGACATTCTCTTGTACTCGGAATTAAGGTGTTTTGATCATTTCCGAATATTGACCAGATCAGGCGGTTACGCCAGATTCTCATAGGTTAGCTTCTTTTTCAACTTTATACTACGCCATCTTCCCCCCAAGCACACCATCATACAACTTCACCGCCTCGCTCAGGCTGCCGAAGTTCTGGCTGTCAATGATCATGTCGTCCGTGTCGGTCACTTCTCCAAGGAAGGTGAACTCGATGTCGCTGGCCGTGAGGCGCTCTACGAAGGCCTCCTGCATTTCGGGGCGAACGGAGACCACTGCGCGGCTCTGGCTTTCGCCAAAGAGGAAGGCATCGGTGCGGAACTCCTCATCGGTGCTGATGTCGAAGCCGAGGCAGCTTGCCCTTGCGGATTCGAAGACGGAGATGAACAGGCCGCCATCGCTCACATCGTGCACAGAGGCCACCTCACCACTGCGGATGAGTTCGAGCAACAGGGCGTGTAAGGCAGCCTCTTCGTCCAGACTGAGGAACGGTGCTGGTGAGCCTTTGATGCCGAGGTAGGAATAGAGGTATTCTGACGAGCTGATGTCGTCACGCGATTGGCCCACGAGATAGATAAGGTCGCCCGCGTTCTTGAAATTGAGCGTCATTCGGTCCTTCTTGCTTTTGAGGATGCCCACCATACCGATAGTTGGCGTTGGGAACACAGGCTCTACCTTGCTATCGAACACGCTCTGGTTGTAGAAGCTCACGTTGCCGCCAGTAACCGGGGTATCGAACTTTCGGCAGGCCGCGCCCATGCCTTTGATGGCACCCACGAATGTCCAATAGACCTCTGGCGAATACGGATTGCCGAAGTTGAGGCAGTTGGTGATGGCCGTAGGTTCGGCACCGCTGCACACGATGTTCCTTGCAGCCTCGGCCACAGCAATGGCAGTGCCTGTCTCCGGGTCGCTCTTGATGTAGCGCGAGTTGCAATCTACCGTGAGGGCAAGTCCGCGGTCTGAGCCTTTGATGTTCACAATGGCCGCATCGCTTGGGGCGTTGGTGCTCATGTTGATGGTGCCCACCATGCTGTCGTACTGGTCATACACCCATTTGCGCGAGCAGATGTTGGGATGACCGATCAGGTGCCATGCGGCCTCTTTCAAGTCCTCAGGCTCGGTCACATCATCAATATTGAACTTCTGATACTCTTGGAAATAGGCCGGCTCGGCATATTCGCGGGTATAGATGGGAGCTCCACCGCCCAGCACGAGGTCGTGGGCAGGCACATCGGCCACCAGTTCGCCATGCATGTAGTAGCGCAGGCGACCACCTTCGGTCACCGTGCCGATCTCCACACAGTTCAGATCCCATTTGTCGAACACATTCAGCACATCCTGTTCGCGGCCTTTGTGTACCACGATGAGCATGCGCTCTTGACTTTCGCTCAGGAGGATCTCCCAGCCATGCATGCCTTCTTGGCGGGTCGGCACTTTGTCCAAATGGATCTCCATACCGTGTTTGCCTTTGGCGCTCATCTCGCTGGTGCTGCACGTGATGCCCGCTGCGCCCATGTCCTGCATACCGACAACAGCACCCGTGGCGATCACTTCGAGCGTGGCCTCCAACAATAATTTCTCTTGGAAAGGATCGCCTACTTGCACTGCTGGGATCTTCTCTGCCGAAGCTTCGGTGATGTCCTCAGAGGCGAATGTTGCCCCATGGATACCGTCCTTTCCTGTGGATGAACCCACAATGAACACCGGATTACCCACGCCTTCGGATGTGGCACTTATGGTCTTGCCTACTTCCACAATGCCTACGCTCATGGCGTTGACCAACGGATTCTGGTTGTAGCATTCATCGAAATAGACCTCACCGCCCACGGTCGGAATGCCGAACGCGTTGCCGTAGTCACCAATGCCTTTCACCACGCCCTTCATCAGCCATTTGGTCTTCTGATTGTCGGGGTTGCCGAAGCGCAGGGAATTGAGCTGCGCAATGGGGCGTGCACCCATAGTGAAGATGTCTCGGTTGATGCCGCCCACACCCGTTGCCGCACCTTGGTAGGGTTCCAACGCGCTCGGGTGGTTATGAGATTCTATCTTGAAGGCGCAGGCCAAACCGTCACCGATGTCCACCAGGCCAGCATTCTCCTCGCCCGCTTCCACCAGCATTTTGCTGCCTTTCTTGGGCAATGTTTTAAGCCAAGTGATGGAGTTCTTGTAGCTGCAATGCTCGCTCCACATCACCGAGAAAATGCTCAGTTCGGTGAAGTTGGGCGTGCGGCCCAGGATCTCCTTGATGCGCTCGAACTCCTCGGGCAGTAGCCCCAGTTTCTTAGCGGTTTCTACGGTGGTAAGGGCGGAGATCTGCGACTCTTGCATGACGATGCTTTGTGGGTTGAATATGGTGCCGCGAAGGTAACTTCTGCCCTTGGGAGGTTATTGTGGAGTTATTAACAGGGTTTTGCTTGAGAAAAGGAATGTGTCAAAACAATATTCTGCGATCAGTCATCGCATTTATTCTCAAACCATTCTCAAATGATGTTAGGTGTTTGTTGAAAGATGTTAGGTCAATCTCGAAAGAGGTTAGGTCATTCCTGAATGAGGATAGGTGATTCTCGAAAGAGGCTAGCTCATTCTTGAAAGAGGCTAGGTCATTCTTATAAGTGGTTAGGTTCATGCTAAAATGATTCTCAAAAAAGGCAGGGTATAGAGGTTTGGAAAGCGTTTCAGACACCACAGGGATTGCAGCGAAGCGTCTCGTCTTTAGGGCAGCGCCATACAGCATTGGTGCGGACGTAATACCTTGCGCATCATCGCACCCCTCTAGAGTCTTATGCCACCCAGCGCGCCATTCACCGCATTGAACTCGTCAACGATCTCGCGCACGATGTCGGCAGCGGGTTTCATGGCATCGATATAGGCTGATATCTGGCCTATCTCCAATTCGCCTTCCTCCATATCGCCCTCGAACATGCCTTTCTTGGGCAATGTTTTGAGCCAAGTGATGGAGTTCTTGTAGCTGCAATGCTCGCTCCACATCACCGAGAAAATGCTCAGTTCGGTGAAGTTGGGCGTGCGGCCCAGAATCTCCTTGATGCGCTCGAACTCCTCGGGCAGCAGCCCCAGTTTCTTAGCGGTTTCTACGGTGGTGAGGGCGGAGATCTGCGACTCTTGCATGACGATGCTTTGTGGGTTGGATATGGTGCCGCGAAGGTAACTTCTGGCCTTGGGAGGTTATTGCGGAGTTATTAACAGGGTTTTGCTTGAGAAACGGAATGTGTCAAAACAATTTTCTGCGATCAGTCATCGCATTTATTCTCAAACCATTCTCAAATGATGTTAGGTGATTCTTGAAAGAGGTTAGGTCATTCTTGAAAGAGGATAGCTTATTCTTAAAAGAAGTTGGGTGATTCTTGAAATGGGATAGCTTATTCTTGGAAAAGGTTAGGTAGTTCTTGAAAGAGGTTAGGTCATTCTCAGAAGAGGTTAGGTTCATACTCAAAGGATTCTCAAAAAAAAAGCAGGGGTACAGTGGTTGGGAAAGCGTTTCGGACAGCGCAGTGAGAGGTCTTTTGGGCAGTGCAATCCAGCAATGGCGCGAATGCCATGCCTCATTTGAAAAACCACCGAGCTATAGTCTTATGCCACCCAGCGCGCCATTCACCGCATTGAACTCGTCAACGATTTCGCGCACGATGTCGGCAGCGGGTTTCATGGCATCGATATAGGCGGATATCTGGCCTATCTCCAGTTCGCCTTCCTCCATATCGCCCTCGAACATGCCTTTCTTGGCACGGGCGCGGCCAAGGAGTTCGAGCAGCTCGCCACCTTCGGCACCACGGTCTTCCAGCTTTTTCACTTCATCATAGAATCGGTTCTTGAGTAGACGGACGGGCACCAGCTTCTTCATGCTCAGTTTGGTGTCGCCCTCCTTGGCATCGATGATGGCCTGTTTGAACAGGTCGTGGGCGGAGCTTTCTGGCGAGGCCACGAAACGGCTACCGATCTGCACGCCCTCCGCTCCCAAGGCCATTGCGGCCAACATGGTTCGTCCTGTGCCGATGCCTCCTGCGGCTATCACGGGGATATTCACCGCTTGCACCGTTTGCGGAATGAGCACCATGGTGGTGGTCTCTTCGCGGCCATTGTGCCCACCAGCCTCGAAGCCTTCGGCAACCACGGCATCGCAGCCTGCCTCCTCGCATTTCTTCGCCAAGATGGAGCTGGCCACCACGTGTACCACCGTGATGCCATGTTCCTTTAATAAAGGTGTCCACTTTTTCGGGCTTCCAGCAGAGGAGAACACGATGGGCACCTTTTCTTCGATGATGATCTGGATGTGCTTGTCGATGTCGGGATAGAGCAACGGGATATTGACCCCGAATGGACGGTCGGTGGCGGCTTTGCATTTGCGGACATGTTCGCGCAGCACATTAGGATACATACTCCCCGACCCGATGATGCCCAGCCCTCCTGCAT
>JBFYQB010000051.1:0-7224 GCA_041302955.1 Flavobacteriales bacterium | reverse complement strand
ATTCCTGAAGATCTTCCATGTTCTTACAGAGGTACTGTACGGAGTAAGATGTGCCTTCTTGCTCCTGCACCATGATGCGGCAGAATCTGTTCTCAAGGAAAAAGCCCGTGGCCATCACCTCTGGGATGTGCACATCGCGCATCCATGCAAGCCATTCGTCACGGACGCTGTCGTCCACATTGATGGTGACGTTGTAGATTATCATGCTGTTCTATTGAAGATGGAGAATAGAGGAATTGAAGAACATTGGGTCAAAGTTGGGTATCATCATCCTCCAACGGCCATTTCTCCTCCTCATAAGCATCTATGAGTTCGGCAAGTCGGTCGAACTCGGCCTGTTCCTCCTTGTTCCGGTGCATGTCAAAAAGCTCGTCAAGACGCTTCATGGCAGCATTGTAGGCTTCTTCGTTGTGTATGGGTTGTGTGGTCATAGGATATTCAATTCAGCAGGTCGCCCCGCAAAGCCCGGTAGCGTTTTCTCGCTTCAACAGTGAAAAGACTTCCGGGATAGTTGAGCAGCAGTTCCTGATAATATTCCATGGCCTTGTCGATCTCGCCAAGGCGGTTCTCGTGCAGCTTGGCCATCAGATACACGGCATCATCAGCAAGGATGTCCATACCATGTTCCTTCCAGATGCGATGGTAGAGTTCCGTGGCCTTGCGATATTCCTTCCTTTTCACCGCTATCTCGGCCTGCTTGAACAGAATATCGTCCTGCAAACTATGTCCCGCATGGAACTGCTCGATACTGTCGAGCGACATCACCGCGCTGTCCAACTTGTTCTGGTAGATGAGCAGATCTGCCCTCGAGAAGATGCGCAGGGCAGCATAGGTCGTGTCCATATACGAGTTGTCGCTGATGAGCATGGCGAGATACAAGGCATCGTTGCTGATGAGGTCGCTGGTGGCCGCCTTCAGCACATTGAGTTGCGCCTGTGCCCATTCGAACTCGCCCGTGTAGTAGGCAAGTTTGGCGTTCTTCAGCTTCGCCATCCTTCCTATGTCGCCTGTCTTTATCAGCTTCTCCGCTTGCGAATAGAGCAATGTGGCCTCCCAAACATCACCAACAAAAAGCAGCGCATCTGCCAGTTGTACTTTCGAACGGGCAAGGTCTTCCAGCTGAATGCCCGGTATCTCGCCTACTTCATTCAAAAGGTCAATGCCTTTCTGCGTGTCGTGGATGTAGAAGGTGTAGAGTTCTGCAAGGTCCATCATCATACCTGCCGTTCGGCTGCTTCGCCCAAACTCGTCAATGGTGGCAAGGAATGTCTGTTCCAAGCTTGCCAATTGCTCTGGAGTATAATCTTGTCCATCGGTCGCTTTGAGATAGAGACTGCTGACCAACTCCCGCTTCGCGGAGAGGTAGTAGTAATTGTCGTTGCCCTTTTTGATGACGTATTCAAAGGCATCAATGGCCACATCATACGCCCTGTTCGACTTGCAGATGATGGCCAGTTGATACACCCGCGAACCATCCTCCTTGTTTCTTCGGTCCAAGGCCTTGGTCTGTAGCAATGCCGCCTGAAATTCTTTCCGTTGCTCAAAGTGCCATATCAACAGTTCGGGATAGATCATCGCCTCAGGGCTTTTCTGAATGCGTTCGATCAGATTCTCTTTCAAAAACTCACTCTTGCGGTCCTCAGGATCATCGGCCAACACGTCCGACAGCATGGTCTTCACCTGATTGACCTGATTGGGGTCTTCCTCCAAGGCGGCCAGAAGTTCGGCATAGAGTAGGTCTATCTTGTTGCGAGATGCGTGAATCTGCGCCAGCTCAAAGTAGAAACCGATAATGCCATTCAGCAACTTTCGTCCCTTCTCGTATGTGGTAACGGCCAGATCGAACTCCTTCTTCTCGATGAATGCTTCAGCCATGCGCTCCACTTGACGCTGCACGGGCGGCAGTTGCTCCACGGCCTCATCAAAGGTCGCACGGGCCTTCTTCTCATCGCCCGCAGAGCGGTAAACGTAGCCCAACTGCACCAACAGGACCGGGTCACCTTCTTTCTTCAAACGTTTCAGCACAACCTTCTCCGCATCGTCATAGCTGCTCAGTTTCAGTAGGCAGTCTATGTAGTACTGATAGTAGAACTCATCATTGGTGCGTTTGTAGAGTTTCTCATACAACACCTCGGCCTTGTCGTATTCCGCATTCTTGAAATACTGCGCGGCCAATTGCTCGTCCGTGTTGGTCTGGGCGCGCAATGAAAAAGCCAACCCACAGGTCAGCACGGTCAAAAGAATGTTCTTCCAATAGCTCATTCAATCGCTGATTCAGAAGTGATATTCAACAAGCTGTCCATAGAGAACCTATAGTCTGAATAACGCTCTTCATCCACTTCAAACTGTTCCTCCAATTCATCCATCAGCTCGCTGAGACTCTCCACGTAAAGGAACTCAATCTCGATGAATGTGGCAACAACATCCTCCTTCACCCGATGATGTTGCAGATCGGCACGTAGATCCGTGAGCTGCTTGCGGGTGTTCCTGAGCTCCGAGGACAGAACGGTCGTCCGTTGCATTGTCTGTCTGGCCTGAACCGAGTATCCACAAAGTGAATCCAGCCTTACCCTGAAGTCTGTCTGCGAGGTATCAAGATAGGAAAGACGGAGCTGATCACACTCGAATCCTACCTGTTCCACTTTTTCTTGAACCGCAACGGTGTCAAGCGCGGCCACGCGTGCATCCACGGCATCCAACACCCGCAGCATGCTCTCCACAGCTGCGGTCTCTTCCGTGAAATCCGCTCTACAGCCAGTCAACAGCCACACCGTTCCAAAAGTCAGGAATACCGATGTGGCAGCGCGTCTCATGCGTTCCTTATTGCCTCAAATCCAGTGTAGGCATGCAGCACCTTCGGTATGCGAATGCTATCCTCGGTCTGGTTGTTTTCCAACAGCGATGCAAGTATGCGTGGCAAAGCCAAGGCACTACCATTGAGCGTATGCGCCAATTGCGGTTTCTCAGAACCCTCACGGAAGCGCAACTTCAATCGATTGGCCTGAAAGGTTTCGAAATTGGAGATAGAACTCACTTCCAACCAACGGCCCTGCGCAGCAGAATAGACCTCAAGATCATACGTCAATGCAGAGGTGAAACCCATATCGCCACCGCAGAGACGTAGAATGCGATAAGGCAGTTCGAGCTTATCGAGAAGGCCGGTCACGTGCTTCACCATGTCTTCGAGAATCGCGTAGCTCTTATCGGGATGGGCCACTTGCACAATCTCCACCTTATCAAACTGATGCAGGCGGTTCAGTCCTTTCACGTCCTTACCGTAGCTGCCAGCTTCCCTGCGGAAACAAGGCGTGTAAGCTGTCAATTTCACCGGGAGTTCCTCGGCCTTCAGAATCACATCACGGAAGAAGTTCGTCAATGGCACTTCTGCTGTAGGCACCATGTAGAAATCATCGGCTGGCATATAATACATCTGCCCTTCCTTGTCGGGCAGCTGGCCCGTACCGTAGCCCGATGCCTGATTTACCATGAAAGGTGGGATATACTCCTTGTATCCGGCCTTATGCGCCTCGTCCAAGAAGAAATTGATGAGCGCACGCTGCAACCGCGCGCCTTGCCCAGCATAAACAGGAAAGCCCGCTCCAGTGACCTTCACGCCCATCTCAAAATCAATGATGCCATACTTCTTGGCAAGGTCCCAATGCGGAAGGGCATTCTCGGGTAGTTTCGGCATTTGCCCATGCTCACTTACTGTCTCGTTGTCCTCCGCAGTTTTTCCTTTTGGAACTGAGCTGTGAGGAGTATTGGGCAATTGATAAAGTTTGTCCAACAGGGCAGCTTCAGTGGCCTGCATCACACCTTGCAATTCATTCGATTGCTCTTTCAGCTCTACCGTGCGATGCTTTGCAACATTGGCTTCGGCAGACTTCCCTTGTTTGAACAGGTCACCTATCTCCTTGGCCAATTTGTTGGATTCGGCCAAGATGCTGTCCAACGTGGTCTGTGTGCTTTTGCGCTTATCGTCCAAGGCAATGATCTCGTCCACGATGACAATGGCATCAAAGCCGCGCTTGGCAAGACGGTCAAGTGCCTCTTGGCGATTATCTCTTAAGTATGTGGTCTGGAGCATTGGAGAAGGTGGAAACTGAGTGTTAATGCATGAAAATTCAAGTGCAGGTCACTTGAAACAAAAAATCCCTCAGGCCTATTAGCCCAAGGGATCTCTGTTGTTCTACGTGGTAGGAAATCAGCCCTGAGCAGGAACCACAGAAACGAACGAACGCTCGTCCTTGCGCTTTCTGAACTCAACGGTGCCATCAACAAGGGCGAACAAGGTGTGGTCTTTACCGATACCTACATTCTCACCTGGGTGATGCTTTGTGCCGCGCTGACGCACGATGATGTTGCCTGAAATAGCAGCCTGTCCACCGAAGATTTTCACCCCGAGGCGTTTGCTATGCGATTCTCTACCGTTCTTGGAACTACCCGCTCCTTTCTTATGTGCCATGGTATGGGACTATTGAAATGTTATTGACTGAAAAATATCAGGCTGTGATGCCATCGATCTGCACCTGCGTGAGGTACTGACGGTGACCGTTCTGCTTCTGATAGCCTTTTCTTCTCTTCTTTTTGAAAACGATGACCTTCTTGTCCTTAAGGTGCGAAAGGATGGTGGCAGATACCTGAGCACCACTCACAGTTGGAGCGCCTACAGTTACTGTTCCATTGTTGTCCAACAGGAGCACTTTATCGAAGCTCACTTTGGCACCTTCTTCACCTTCTAGGCGATGAACGTACACCTTAGCGTCCTTCTCTACTTTGAACTGTTGACCTTGAATATCTACGATTGCATACATGCGATTCGGAATGAATGGATTCGATTTCCCTCAAAAAGGGCTGCAAATTTAGTAAAAGAAGTAGTCGGCACAAGCCCGACACAAAAAACCTTTTTATCAATTAAGAATCAATCGTTGGGTATGGATTTCTCCATCGATCATGAGTCTTACAAAGTAGAGTCCGCGGGCTTCTCCCGAAGAAGGGATGAAGTTGTGGACGGCTTGTCCAGCAGCATGCCGACCACTGAAAAGTGTCGAAACCAATTGCCCAACTCCGTTGAACACTTCCAATTGAACATTGGCAGTCTCAGTCAACAGGAACGAAATCGTGGTCTGTCCCACAGACGGATTAGGATAAATACTGATCCTATTTGAAGCCACATTGTTTGTTTCAGCAACAGAGACATTTCCAGGTAGAGGTTCAGTGGTATATTGAATGAATGCCAGCATCATTTCATCATTGGTAGTAAGACCAAAGTTGATGAAAGGCATAGTTTCATTCGGATCATTGATGCGGAATTTGGTTTCCTGAACGATGCCATCATTCTTGGCCAATGGCTCCAATTCCTCAAAATAACGGTTGGCAGGATGCGACCAGTCGTAGAAACCCTGATTGAAATCGTAGGTTGTGTTATAGAATCCCTCATAAAGCTGTTCGCCCTTTCCACCTCCGGGCAGACGCTTGTACAGATCATAATCTGAGCCATACTTGTGTGTGTGAGATGAAAGATACCAGATGTAGATAGAATCACCTGGCAGATCACAGAATCCTGGGTTTCCTCCATTACCACCACAGAATTTATTGTTGGCCACGGTCTGTTCTTGACCATTATTCAGAATGAACAACTGAAGATTGATGAGCAGCTCGCTATGCATCTGGATGAGTTCTGGAGCATTATCAACATAGAAGTTGACATAGGCCTCGGCAGCAAGTATCGAGTCGCCATTAGCTGAATAATTGATCAAGTGATAATTAAGGTCAAGCACACCGTTCTGACGGATCTTGTATGCTGTTCCCGCAGGTAGGTCCGTAACATCAGAGTCTACCCAACCAACTACGTAACGTGCATCTTGAAATGCGTTTTGAACGGTAACAGGACGCATACCTTCTTCGATGGAAACATCCGTTCCAGGATCGAATTGGAATAAGAGATAGTGATGCGACTCATCATTGAAAGTGGATTCGAAACGGACCACGTTCAGTTCCTCTGGATTAAGAAGTTTCTCCTTCTTATAGAATTCCACTTCTTCGCCTGGCTCAAGAAAGAAAGGGCCCATGTGCAACTGATAGCCCTCGCCTTCGGCAGGGGCTGCTGGACGAGCAATGCGCGCCATACCATTCACATTGTAAAAATCAGACAGGGTCTGAGGGTTGACCACCTGACCGGTCTGTGGCGCACCGTAAAGTATCCACTGACGGATGAGTTCAACATCCTCTTTGGCCAAACTACTCTGCCCCTGTGGCATCGCGCTGCCTTGAGCTGGTGGAAGAATATAGGCTTCATCCCATGCTTCATACCCGCATTTTCGCAGCAGAAAACTATTGGCAGGATATCCAGGATCTACGAGGCTGTATCCTTTGGAAGCCGCATCTGGATTGGTCGGGGTGACATTCACCAGATTGTTGTATAAAGCAGTAAGGTCTCCATCTGTGTCGAGGATCAGATTACCACTTGGGCTTGATGCACTGTGGCAACCAGCGGTGCAACTTGCCTGAAAGATGTCATTTACAGAAGAGATGGTACTTTGAGCAGATGCGACACCTGCGGTAGCGACCAGAACGGTCAGCGTAAAGATGTTTCTCATGGAGAGGGTTAGAATTTTAGAAGGCCCGAAGCTATGCAAAGAAAACCCCGTCAATTGTCGGATTTAGGTGATTTGTTGACGATGTGCACACCGAACAGAATAACACCCACGCCAAGCAGTTGCACGGCCTGTAATTTCTCCCCATCAATGAAGCCCCACATTACAGCAAACACGGGCACTATGTAGGTGACCAACGAGGCGAAGAGCGAGCCCGCGCGTTGTATCAAAGCATTGAACAGCAGCACTGCCACAGCGGTGCCTACCACCGCCAAGAGCGCAATGGCACTGAATGCCAAGGGTGCATCTGGCAGCTGTATGCGCTGTGTGAAGTCGGTGAAGAACAGATAGGCGATGCAGCATGGCCCGACCCATAGAAATGCCCCAGCTGTGATGAGCAGCGTAGGCAGGTTCTGCAAATAGCGTTTTACGATATTGATATTGAATGCATAGCAGGTACTGGCTGCAACCACTAGGAGCGCGTGCCATCGAAAGCCTGCAATGCCGTTGGGAAGAATGAGCATCAGAGCTCCGGCCAATCCAACAAGGAGGCCTGCCACTTGAGCGGCACGGATGCGCACTCCAAAAACGGAAATGCCTACAGTCATGGTGAGCACGGGCACCATGG
>JBFYQB010000050.1:0-3429 GCA_041302955.1 Flavobacteriales bacterium | reverse complement strand
GTGACAAGGATCATGCTGCACCTTGACCACCATCACGCTTGACCTGCTGCGCAGCATATACTCTTGCAGCTCACCAAACACTGCAAGGCCATGACACTGGCACACACCCTGCTTCCCGCTGCCCTTATCGGTATGCTATTCACCTCCGGCTGCAACACGGACGATGATGACGATGATGATGTTGTTCCACCCCAGATAGTGGTAGAGCCCGATGCTCCACTTACCGACTATGACGGCAACGTCTATGCCACGGTCAAGATAGGAGAGCAGGTATGGATGGCCGAGAACCTGCGTGTGCTGCACTACCGCAACGGTGCCTTCATCATGCCCATCCAAGCAAATGACCAATGGCTGGACAACATTACCCAAGGCGCCTACTGCTATTACGACAACCAGTCCGACAACGCTGCCGACTACGGTGTGCTCTATAACGGACTGGCCGTCAGATCAAGTAACAATCTGGCCCCTGCCGGATGGCGAATTCCCACCGCTGCCGACCTTGAACAATTGCGCGTATATCTGCAAGGTTTCTACGAGGATGAGGGCTGCTTGAAAGAGACGGGATTCGACCATTGGCAATCGCCCAACACGGGAGCAACAAACAGCGCCCTCTTCAACGCGCTGCCGGGCGGCTATCGTTTTAATGACGGCACATTCAGGCTCAAAGGCTATGAGGGGCATTGGTGGTTGAACAATGGCTCCAGTGGATTTCTGCTCTATTACGATGATGCGCTTATGGGCACATTTGTCAGCAACAGCCAGCAGGGTTTTTCGGTGCGCTGCATCAAGGAGTAGATTTGATCGTTCAAATCGGCATCCGGTCCTTTTCAGCGATGATCCGCCCACCTTTCCCTTCCTCCACATTGCCCCTACGCCATTTCGCAAAAGTGATACATTTGCACCCCCTTGATAAAAGGGCTTTCGGGGCGTAGCATAGCCCGGTTAATGTGCTGGTCTGGGGGACCAGAGATCGGAGGTTCGAATCCTCTCGCCCCGACAGAATGCAAGGGCGGCCCCATGGGCCGCCCTTCTTGTTTCCCTAAATGGCCCATCACGGCCAGCGAACGCCCTTCGCCTGCTGTGTTTCCGCCACTTCGGCCCCTGATTGTTGCGGCAGTCCCATCGCTGTGAAGACACCCTTCCCATCCTGTTGAAAAAAACGGTGTCCATACTGTTAAATCCATGGTCTGGAACTACGCACAGCCCTCACATGCCTGTACCTTTGCGCCCCGCGAACAAACAGGCACTTCCGCATGTTCGATAGCATTTATACACGCCTGCAAATGAACCCTATGTTTTTCCGCTCTCTGGCCCTCGCCCTATGCCTGTTGTTCGGTTGGAGTGCTGATGTGGCCGCACAGAAGAAATACACCATCAGCGGCACCGTGAAGGACGCTGCCAACGGAGAGCTGATGATAGCCACCAACGTGTTCGTAGAGCCGAGCATGAAAGGTACCACCACCAACCTCTATGGCTTCTTTTCGCTCACCGTGCCCGAAGGCACCCACACCCTCAAGGTGTCGTTTCTCGGCTATGAGACCCTCGAAAAACAGATAGACCTGAGGGCCGACACCCAGCTCGACCTCGAACTGAAGGAATCGACCTTCACCAAGGAAGAAGTGGTGGTGAAAGGCGAAAAGAAGACCGAGAACACCCGCAGTACCAAGATGAGCACCGTGGAGATACCCATTGCACAGGTCAAAGAACTACCTGCACTGATGGGCGAGGTGGACATCCTGAAGGTGATACAGTTGATGCCCGGAGTGCAATCGGCCAGCGAGGGCAACACCGGCCTCTATGTGCGCGGTGGCGGCCCCGACCAGAACCTTATCCTGCTGGACGAGGCGGTGGTCTACAACGCCTCGCATCTCTTCGGCTTCCTGTCGGTGTTCAATGGCGATGCCATCAAGAACATGGAGCTCACCAAAGGCGGAATGCCTGCGCAGTATGGTGGTCGCCTCTCGTCTGTGCTGGACATCAGCATGAAGGACGGCAACATGAAGAAATTCGAAGTGGACGGTGGCCTTGGCGTCATCAGTTCGCGCCTCACAGTGCAGGGTCCTATTGCCAAAGACCGTGCATCGTTCATCGCCTCGGGCCGTCTCTGCTACATAGGGCTGTTGGGCGGTGCCTTTGTGGATGACGAATCGGACTTTGCCGGAACTTCATACTACTTCTACGACCTCAATGCCAAGGTCAACTACATCATCAACGATAAGAACCGCCTCTACCTGAGCGGATACTTTGGCCGCGATGTGTTCAACTTCGCCAACAGCAAGGGCGGTTTCGAGGCGGGACTGGCATGGGGCAATGCCACCACTTCGCTGCGGTGGAACAGGATATTCACCCCCAAGATGTTCATGAATGCCTCGTTCATCTTCAGCGACTACGACTTCTCGTTCAGTGCCGGTCAGGCCGAATTCGATCTCAGCCTCTTTTCGGGCATCCGCGACTTCAACCTCAAGCTCGACCTCAACTGGCTGCCCGATGTGCGCCACAATGTGAAGTTCGGTGGCAATTACATCTACCACATCTTCACCCCCAGCAATGTATCTGCCCGTTCAGGCGATGTGCAGTTCGACCTTGGTCCCGAAGTGCGCTACCATGCCCACGAGGCCGCCATCTACATTCAGGACAACTGGGATATAAGCGACCGTGTGAGCATCAATGCCGGATTCCGCGGATCGCTCTTTGCCCATGTGGGGCCATTCAACAGATATGTGAAAGATGATCAGGGCGAAGTGGCCGACACCATTGTCTATGGCACAGGGCAGAATGTGAAGACCTACGTGTTTCCAGAGCCCCGCATATCCGGTCGTGTGATGCTGGGCAAGAACAACTCGCTCAAGGCGTCCTATACCATGAACTACCAGTATATCCACCTTGCAAGTCTGGCATCGGTATCGTTGCCCACCGACCTGTGGGTGCCCAGCACAGACCTTGTACGTCCGCAGGAAGGCCATCAGTGGGCTGGGGGTTATTTCCACAACTTCTTCGACAACCAGTTGGAGACCAGCATCGAGGGGTATTACAAGCTGATGTACAATCAGATCGAATACAAGGATGGCGCTTCCCCTGGCGACAACGTGAAGGACAATCCCGACAACAATTTCACCTTCGGCAATGGCGATTCCTACGGCATGGAGGTGTTCATCAGGAAGAATGGCAAACGCCTCACAGGCTGGGTGGGCTATACCCTATCGTGGACAAACCGCGTGTTCCCAGAGATAAACAACGGCAACGAATTCCCTGCCCGCTACGACCGTAGGCACGACCTCTCGGTGGTGGGTTCCTTCCGCATCAGCGACCGTTGGAGCGTGTCGGCCATTTTTGTCTATGGCACAGGTTCGGCCCTTACAGTTCCCGTATCGCGTTATTTCATCGATGGCGATCTGGTCAGCGAGTTCGGAGAGCGCAACTCCTTCCGCA